>NZ_JBKHUP010000087.1:0-35151 GCF_046565525.1 Coleofasciculus sp.
TTGAGTTCCGGGAATAATTTGTCCGAGTTGGGCTGTGGATAAACCGATGTTTACCGTATCCCCATTTTCTAATTCAATACTGGCGATGTTACCGGTGATACTGACAACTCGACCTTCCATGGGGACACCGACTCCCATCCTGATCATGTCGGGTTTCATCTGATTGTTACTCATGGGATTCATCTCGACGATGCGTCCATCGTTGACCATCACTTGAGTTCCGGGAATAATTTGTCCGAGTTGGGCTGTGGATAAACCGATGTTTACCGTATCCCCATTTTCTAATTCAACGCTGGCGATATTACCGGTGATACTGGCAACTCGACCTTGCATGGGGGCGCCGACTCCCATCCTCATCATGTCGGGTTTCATCGGCTCGTTACTCATGGAATTCATCTCGACGATGCGTCCATCTTTGATCATCACTTGAGTTCCGGGAATAATTTGTCCGCGTTGAGCTCTGGATAAACCGATGTTTACCGTATCCCCATTTTCTAATTCAATACTGGCGATATTACCGGTAATACTGGCAACTCGACCTTCCATGGGGGCGCTGTATCCCATCATCATCATGTCGGGTTTCATCCGATTGTTACTCATGGAATTCATATCAACGATGCGTCTATCGTTGACCATCACTTGAGTTCCAGGATGAATTTGTCCGAGTTGGGTTCTGGATAAACCGATATTTACCGTGTCCCCATTTCTCAATTTAACCCTGGCGATGCTACCGGTGATATTGGCAACTCGACCTTGCATCGCTGTAGAATAATCAGCTTGAGCTAGGATGTTGTTGCTGAGGCTTTTCTCCTGAGAATCAATGGCGACAATTCGACCATAAGCCACCCATACGTCGGTTCCGGGTTCTAGTTGATCCAGTTTCCAACGGGCGACGGGAATTGTCTTGGTTTCGCCATTGTTCATTTCAATTGTGGCAAAATTAGAGACAAGCTGGACAACTTCTCCTGGTTCCGGTTGCACGGATTCAGCTTCGGTGGTATTGGGGGTGAGTTGACCTTCACTCAGGGGACGTGCGATCGCAGGAGTCCCAGCAATGGCACAAAGTACGACACCTAGCATTGTACCTGTGAGTAGTTTTGGTGTGAAAATTCGCATATAAACCTTTGTTAATTCGGCAATGGGTTAATTTTTTCAGGAATTAAACCTATTTCAATAGTAGAAATTATCAGGCAATGAAATCATGACTCGCAGGATAGATCTTTGATTGGCTGGGTAAGTAGGAGAGAAATCCTACTGAAATCTACCTTTTGGAGGTTGACCTATTTTCTGGGTTATCAATGGATAATTAATAATTGATAATTGACAATTGATTAATTGGGTCTAAGACCTCTTCGTTTACGAAGAAATTAAAAAAGATTTTCCTTAATTTCAATCCTCTTCTTTTAAGGAGAGGTCATTATCCATTGTTCATTATCCATTGTCAATTTGTGAATCATTTAGAAGTGTCTCTGTGATCAGTTCCTCTGTTCAGGTACTTATTCGTTGACGTAAGGATTAACGATTTTAGCCCAGTTGAGGTATCCTTTGCCGTTTAAATGCACGCCGTCAACGGTGTATAGGGGGTCTAATTGTTTCTGTTCGTTGGTAAAATGTTGATGTAAATCAATGTAGGTGTGGGAAAATTCGCTGGCTAGGTTTTGCAGGTGGCGATTGACGGCGATAATATCTGAGTTGTTGACGCTGATGGGATATTGGATAGTGTTCATGGGTAAGAGGCTTTGAATAAAGACTTGAGTTTCTGGGGTTTGCTGTTGAATTTTATCTAGGATAAGTCGATAGGTTTGGGCGATTTCGGTGGCGGGTTTTTGTTCATTCCATAAGTCATTGGCACCAATCATCAGAAAGAGTTTTTTGGGTTGGGATGCGGTGATTTCATTGAGGCGATTGAGTACGCCGTCGGTGGTGTCTCCAGATATGCCGCGATTGCGGATATTGGTGTTTCCCAGGAGTTCTGCCCATTCGCCTTGATCGGTGAGACTATCGCCGATGAAGATAATTTCGGTTTCGGAGTTGGGGAGTTGTTCAAACATCTGTTTCCGGATATGGTGATAGGTTGATTGATAGGTGTTGCGACGACGGGGGATTTTTACGGTTTGTTCGATTTGTTGATGAAAGGGGAGTTTACTGACTAGATAGGGAATGCCGCCTCTGCGAATGATTAAGACACTGAAGACAGTAATAAATAGGAGGTTGAGGCTGAGGGAAACTCCCAGCAGGAGAGGGCTTTTCAATACCATGGTGAATATCTTAGAGGTGGCTGAGTAAGTGGTGGTTATCGGGATTAAATTCGGCTTGTAGTAAGGGATGGGAGCCCTATATTTTGTTGGGTTTCACTTCGTTCAACCCAACCTACAACTTAAATAACGAATGACGAATCAGATATTATAAGATTAATTATTGGATCAGATGTGAGGGATAAAATTGGCGACTGTGATTCCATCAGAAACGTGCTATTGGCTGAAAAATGCTCGTGTGCCAATCTCAATGTTACAGGTTGAGGATGCGTCGATTCTGGAGAGTCGAACGCCTGATGGGTTGTGTTTGGTGGATATTCAGGTGGCTGAGGGGAAGGTGGCGCAAATTGTGCGGGCGAATTCTGTGTGGGTGGGAGATGGGGCGGTGGTGGATGTGCAGGGGGGACAGGTTTGGGCGGGGTTTGTGGATTTGCATACTCATCTGGATAAGGGGCATATTTGGCAACGCACGCCGAATCCGGATGGAACGTTTGATACTGCGTTGGAGAGGGCGAAGCAGGATAGTTTGCAGTATTGGCAAGCTGAGGATGTTTATCGCCGGATGGAGTTTGGGTTGAGGTGTAGTTACGCCCATGGTACTCAGGCGATTCGGACTCATATTGATGCGTTTGGGGAACAGGCGGGGATTAGTTTTGGCGTGTTTCAGCAGTTGCAGCAGGAGTGGGCGAATCGATTGGTTTTGCAGGCGGTGGCGTTGGTGTCGCTGGATTATTATTTGACGCCGGAAGGGGTAAGGTTGGCGGATTTGGTGGCGGAAGTGGGGGGTGTTTTGGGTGGGGTGGCGTATATGAATCCGGAGATTGAGGCGCAGTTGGATCAGGTGTTTCGGTTGGCGCAGGAACGGGATTTGGCGTTGGATTTTCATACGGATGAGACGGATGATCCGGAGTCGATTTGTTTAAGGAAGGTGGCGGAGGCGGCGCTGCGGTGTCAGTTTGGGCGACAGATAGTTTGTGGACATTGTTGTAGTTTGGCGGTACAGTCGCCGGAAGATGTGGCGGAGACGTTGGCGCTGGTGAAGGAGGCGGGGATTGGGGTGGTGAGTTTACCGTTGTCGAATCTGTTTTTACAGGATCGGAGGTTGGGGAGAACACCTCGTTGGCGTGGGGTGACGGTGATTCAGGAGTTACAGGAGTCTGGGATTGGGGTGACGTTGGCGAGTGATAATTGTCGTGATCCGTTTTTTGGGTTTGGGGATCATGATCTGTTGGAGGTGTTTAGTCAAGGGGTGAGAATTGCCCATTTGGATATGTTGTTTGGGGAGTCTCCGGCGATGGTGACGAAAACGGCGGCGGATTTGATGGGGTTGGGGAATGTGGGGCGGATTGGTGTGGGTTTGGCGGCGAATTTGGTTTGGTTTAAGGGGCGCAGTTATAGTGAATTGTTATCACGTCCTCAGTGCGATCGCGTGGTGATTCGCGATGGGATGGCGATTGATACGACGTTACCGGATTACCGAGAATTGGATTCGTTGGGTTCGTAGGGGCTTGGTTACCAAGCCCTTACTTAATTACCAAGGCTTCGGGCATCCATGGAAAATCAGTTTCGTTTCAATCCTACGGCGCTTGTGTCTCTTCTTAATTCCCATGTTTCAATTCCTGATAGGGATTATAGAGGATTTCGACTTGAAGAAGCGAGATTAAGATTAGTAAAGTATTGGGTTTCAATCCCTGATAGGGATTATAGAGGATTTCGACTATATATTGGGCGGAGAGTCTCCCAATGGAGATCCGGTTTCAATCCCTGATAGGGATTATAGAGGATTTCGACTGCCGACCTCTGAAACGCTTACTGTATATAGTTTTCAAGGTTCGATTCCGAGAGACTTCATCTAATATACCATTTCAGACTTCGATCCAGCAAGAGGTCTTTCAAAAAAACATCTAAAACCCTCTCACAGTAAGCGTTTCAAGATTTCCGAGAACCTCCGTTGCGGGGTGGTGTCCTCAAACCCAGACCCCATCAGGGATACAGCTTATTAATCACCACAGCCTGAGAAAACACCTACCCCTTCTCGGATTTAAGCAAAGAAAATCGAATTATCCCGAAGTGCTTCACCGCCGATGCGCTCAACCTTGCCTTGACAACAGCCACAGAGGAAATAGAAGCGAATGCTATCCTGGTCTGGCTTAATCACCTTATTCAGACGCGATCGCAACTTGGCATACTGGGTATCCGTCAAGCTGCACTCAAACACACTATACTGCATCCACTGCCCATAGGACTTAAGAATACTATGTATTTTCGTCCGGCGCTTATCTTCGGGGATATCGTAAGTCACAACAACATACATCATCAATACAGGACTAACGGTGGATACTTGTCAATTTCTCCCATTAAATACTTCGCCAACAGTCGCGCCTGGATTTCAAACGCCTCCTGATAGGTACATTTGCGCCCTAACACCGGATGCTTAAACTTAGATTGTTTCTTTTGTTCGTATAACTTCAGAAACTCCCGCCGCCCTTCTGGAGATAAGTAAACCACATCACTCAGGGGTTCGCTGACAAAATCATCCGGCTTGAGTATCCGCGAATTAATCGCTTTGAGAATACTCCCATCCACGATTAAGGGGCGAAACTCTTCCATCACATCCAATGCTAAACTGGGACGACCATAATGTTGGCAATGAAGATAGCCCAAATAGGGGTCAAATCCGACAATATTCACCGCACTTTGTATATCATGGCGCAGCAGGGTATAGCCAAAATTTAATAACGAGTTTACCGGATCAGTAGCGGGGCGATGTCTGACTCGAAACTTAAACCCTTCGGCGCGAATTAGCTGATTAAACACCTTAAAATATGCTGCACTTCCCGCCCCTTCTAATCCGCGCAAGGAATTAATTGTCTTGGTTTTGTCTAAGGAGGTAATCGCCTTACTAATTTGAGTGATGGCTGATTTTAATGTCAGTTCTGGATATTCGCGCTGATTGCGACTGATTAGGGTGCGATAATTTTTCAGTTTTCCCCGAATAAATCCTCGGACAATATGCAGCGCTGATTCCGATTCCCCAGCCGCTTGCCATTGGGCTTTCCGCACAAAGATATTCTTGGTCATTTCCGGTTCCAATCGTCCCAGATATTTCCCGGTTCCGGTGATAAAAGTTAAGGGGATTTTGCGGTCTAATAGTTCTGTGACAACGGCGGGAGATACGGTTGCCCGTCCGCAAATAACTATCCCATCCACTTTAATTAGGGGGACATCCAAGAGTTTCTGTTTGTTGGCTTTGACGCTAAGACGTTCATCGGTTTTGCCGATAAATGAATCATCTTGGGTAATGTAAACGGTTCCCATAATTTTTGTCCTTGTTTTGAATCGTGATGATGGTGGTAAATCAATTGAGTTTTGACCTCTCCCCCAGCCCCTCTCTATCCCCCCTTGCCCCCCTTTGAAAGGGGGGTGGTAGAGGGGTGGGAAGGGGGCTAGGGAGTTAGGTTTTTAATTGCCTATTTCCCTGGGGATTGGGGCGGGTTTATTTTTATCTCGGTTGTGTCAAAAAGGATGGTTGTAAAACCCGCCCCTACAGGAAAATTCAAACTTTTTTATTCCTCCTCCCGATACCGCCCCACCTTATCGGCGGCTTGGGGTAAACATTGAGGATAAAAACTGCATCCTTTACAGCGTTTACTGTAAATGGGTTTTGGCATTTTCCCAGTTTCTAGTAACTCAGTAACTGATTCAATCGTGTCCAGGGTTTCCTGTCGCAATGCGTCGGAAATCTCTACGAATTGCCGTTGATGGGAATGGGCATAATAAACATAGCCCCGACTTATGGATTGTCCCGTCATTTCTTCTAAACACAACGCCTGGGCGCAGACTTGCAATTCATCGTTATCCCATTCCCCTTTCCGCCCCCGCTTATATTCCACGGGATAGAGTTCACCAGATTCTGATTCAATTAAATCTGATTTACCTATCAGGTGATACTGTTGAGACTTCAGCCAAATTGCCCGCACCTGCCATACTTCCTCCCGTTGCGCCTCGCCTAAAGTATGGACGCGATCGTGTAAACTGGTTCCTTCAATGGTATAGTGATTCTCAATAAATTCTCCCGCACAAAACATCCGCCAGCAACGGTGGGGACAGTAGGTATATTGGTTGAGAGAGGCGATGGAAATGTAATCAGGATTATTCATTATTTTTACCTATAAATGGTTGGTATTTTACGTTGAGATCCCCCTAAATCCCCCTTAAAAAGGGGGACTTTTTCGGGTAAGTTTTCCGGTTTCCCTCTTTCATTTTCCGGTTCCCCCCTTTCAAAGGGGGGCTAGGGGGGATAAATAAAATTAGGGTTGTAGGGGCGTAAGGCTTGCGCCCTTATTCAATTCGAGAGGGATAGTTTTACCGTCTTGTATTAATCGGGGCGGGTTTATTTACTTAAGGGAGTTGTAGCATAAGTTAACGGTAAAACCCGCCCCTACAAAAAAACCCTTTTATCCAAAAGTTTGAGCGAAATATTGCTACGAATTTATTCGCCTCACCATCCCCATTCCCATCGTTGTTTTCCGCCCCACACCAGAATAGAGGGCAAAATCCGCTAAGGCATTAATCTGCTGAATTGTCTCCGAGTCAACTTCCCCCATAATCCGAAAATTCATGCCCCCAATACAGCCAATAAACTTACTGCGAGAATCGGCAACTAATTCTGTATGAATATCAAAGAAACTGGGGAAAATATGCTCAACCAATGTTTTGGGGAATTCTATGCCACTATATTGATTCCAGCGCTTAATTAAACTGTTACAGACTAACTCCCTTGTGGGTAAAGCACAATCATATTTACTCTGACGAAATGCCGTGGGGGTAGAGAAGGCAAAATTCAGGGCGCGATCGCACTCGGACGCTTGGTCGTATAATTGCTTATAACTGAGAGCATTTGCCCAACATCCAGGCATTCCTTTTTGTGGTGTTCCCAGGATACTGGTAATCTGCAAATCAGCAGGACCTAAATGCCAGGGTTGTTCGGGATTCAGGTTTAGCCACAAGTGAGTTAATTGGCTAAATAAGGTATCATCAAGTAGAGAAATCCGCCACCAACAGGGAGTACCCTGGGGAATTGGTTTATGGTGTTGCCATTGTAGAATAGGAGAAGCTGTATCACCCCGATGCTGAAGTTGTAGGGGACTCAAGGTAAAGGCTTTATCGGATTTGGCTTCATGGAGATAATCGCCTAAGTTTCTATCGACAGAACTCACCAAATTAAGAAATAGGGCGTGTAAATGTCGTCCACTGAGAAACTGGGTGGGAATCGGCGATTGGGGAAGCAGGTTTAGAATTAAACTATGAGGCATGAAAATAACCTATTATCGGGGTATTTGTACGGGTACGGCAGTGCCGTTCCCCTACCTAAGGTATCAACTAAAGCGATACTGCATCAGCGCAGGAATCTTGAGACGATTAAATCGGTAGTATTTTCCATGTAAACTTACCATTTTGATCAGACTTACAGGAGGCATATTTATCACGTCATAACGGGTAACACGATGGGAAAACATCACATCTAACGGGTTGAGAGGATAGGGAAATGTAAAATCTTCTTCCCCCCCAGATAGTTTACTCTCCTGGGTTTCTACAATCTCCACCCGCGCCTTACTTGCCCATTTCCCTAACCGAATCCAGGTGGGTAAGGTTAAAGGCTTCTGGCTAATCAAAAAGCCCTCAAATCGACTTTCTGGGGCAATTTCTTTTGCCCTGCCAAAACTGGGAATATTTTTCTGGGTTTTCTTCATCTCAACATGATAGCGATTGTCGGCATATTTCCAGGTATTGAGAACCGACGCATGATAAATGCTGCGGGCGGGTGTGATATAAATCCCTTGCTGATTCAAGGGGGTTAATTGTGCCTGATACTGGGGAACTTGTTCGGCACAAAAATAGCGATAGGAATTCTCTGGGGGAACGGTTGTGGCATACTTTTCACTATCGACTAATCCTAAAGCATAGGAGAGGGCATAATTGTGTAGCACAGGTTCTGTTTCATAGAGTCTGCCAATTTCACGAGTGGCGAAATAAAGACTATCGTGTAATTCAATTTGACAGTGGTAAATGATTGCCATAATGTTAATGGAAATTGGGGATTGGAGGTTGGGGAACGTTAAGAGATCCCCCCTAGCCCCCCTTTGAAAGCCCCCTGCTTTTTAAGGGGGATTTAGGGGGATCTAAACGGGGAACTAGGTTGAACTGACGTTGACACCAATGCCAGCCTTGCGCCCCTACGTCAATTGGTAGATTTAGCTTTCGCCTTTTTCTTGGAACTAATGTGTTTTTGGGCATAGTCTTTGGCTTCAGCATCGGCTTGCTGTAACACAGATTTAATCCCGGCTTCATTTCCGACCAAGGTTTTCACCTCATTTAGCAGCGGTTGAAAATTACTGCCAATAAAATCTGTGTGGACAATAAATTCTTGAATCATTAACTGTTCAATGGCGGTTGTCGCGGCGTCTATTATATCCTCTTCAGCTAAAGGATCAAGGGTGGGTAAGGTATTTTTTGCTTTCATTTGGTCATAAATTGCCTGAGTCCAACGTAAATTACTGGTAATCTCCCCATCAGCAAAAATTACCCCCATTAATTCATTTCTGACTCGTCCAGTGCGGGTAGTTTGTGCGCCATAGTGACGGGTGCGGAGGATATTATTAAATACATACAAAAAACTTGCCTCTGTGGGATCTTTGAGGGTGACAATACTGGGAAAAAAGACTTGGGGGCGGATATGATCCTGTTGATTAATTCGACTGGTGACTTCTCCAGGTTTAGAACCTTTTTCCCCTTTCGATGTCATTGTGCCATTTTCAAAGGGCGCATTCAGGGTAAAGGTTTCGTGAGATTCATCAAAGGGGGTAATGGAAAAGGCTGTATCAACGATAACTTTAGACTTTTCCGAACCAGAATCCCCAATGGCAAATCCATAGATAATACAGTCCGGATTATCCATGGCAAAACTGACATTATATTCACACTCATCAGCCGTAATTAAGCCATAGTTCCGCAACAATTCTCGACCGACTAAGCGTTCTGGAGTAGACTGTTTCCGCTTAAACATGGAGAGGCGACTAATCGGGGTTTTATCTTGAATCCCTGCCCGCACTCGCGCCTTATTCAGTTCGCCATCGGTTTGAAACAGAGGATAAGATTCAGTAATCCGAATAGTCAGAAAATGAACATATTTTCCCATGGGTTTGTAGGGAATCTCTGAATGAAATAACTTTGTGTCGATACTTTTGATAAATGGCATTAATTTTCTCCTAAATAGTGAGTAGTAACTAAAAAAAGGTAATGTTCAACTAATCATCTTTAACTTATTCCTCCAACTCGATAAACCTTTCCCTCGAACCTGTTAAAATCTCTGCGTACCTCTGCGCCCACCTCTGCGTACCTCTGCGTTAAAAAAATAATTTTGGTCATAAATTAACCTCAACCCTCCCTAACTCCATCCTCTGTTAATTCCTCCTGGCGCTGACGATTTTCTTTATCATCTTCCAGGCGATACAAGAACTCACAGGTATCGCGAATTAAATTAATTTGTCGCCCAGCTAACCGGGCGCGATCGCACGAAAAAGATTTCTCAAATATTTCCACCACAAAGTATTGGGCAAATTCTAAAATTGCCTCCCGTTCTTTTTCCCGATTACTAATCACCCAGCGCCCTTCAGCCGTTGACCCGTGAACCCGATCCATCAGTTTAAATACTTCCGCCGCTACCGCCATAACGAGGGTTTCACCATGAAAGACAGTACTATCAGCTTTAAGAATTGTATCAGCAGCAATATCAATCGGTTTTAACACAGCATTTGCTTTGGGATTATATCGCTTATTTGCCCGATAAAATTGGCGATACAGTTCCATCAACTCCTTGGGATGATTGAGACTCGATTGTTCCGTCACGATTAATTCCTCCAGTTCAGAATCATAATAGCTATAGGGGTCAAAACAAGGGTAAAACTGATAGGCATAGAGGCGAATTTTATTCAACGGTGCAGTATCATGACTTTGGCTACGAACCCAACGGTTGAGATAACTAAACACATAGAGAGGACTGGTTTCAAAATCTTTCGCCAGTTCAGTTAATCTGCCCCAATTTGGGTCATACCCAGCCTTACCAGATTTAGCATTAACATCCAAATGAATCCCATAAGCCGCCGTGAGAACATTCAACGGTGCTGGATGCTGCAACCCGTTCTCTGTCCAGCCTTCTAAGATATAATCTAAGCGGAAGCGATCGCGTCTCACCAACGCCCGAAATGCTGGGGGCGCACTATCCAGAAAAACCGTCTCTTCAAACGCCGCCCCATCAGTAAAGGGTGGAATGGGAGACTCAGAAACTACCGTTTTTACATCCAGAATCATCGGAAAAGCTAACGCTAACCAACTCGGCATTACCCACGACTCCGTATCCGTACTATCGCGCCCCGGAGGGATTGCCATGAAGTAAAATGTCATCGGTTGATCATCAGGATATGCCAATTTAAACGTGCGATCGCGTCCCGGTTCAATGGTGTCTTGAATCAGAAACATATCCACATTCTGATAACGGCTACGGCTTAAATCTGCCCTCAACTCTTGACTAATAAAATGATTGCGAATCTGAGTATTAAACCGAGTTTGAGCAATCCCACTATATGCCCGTTTCAGAAACCGATTCGTCTCTGGAGTAAAATAATAGGTGGGATAAAAATAGAGATAACGATATTTCCCATCCTCAAACCGTTTACCCACCGCTTGGGTTTGGTTCATCAAGATTTGCCGTAACATCATCTCAATTCCCGCAATACTAGAAATATTCCGCTTGGCATTAGAACCCCCCAGCATTTGCTTATTCGTATACACCTGGGGCGTAAACAAAACCGCCGATTCCATCTGTTCAGTTACCGTATAAGCAGAATGGGAAATCGAACAGATTAATTGTCGCCCTCGCCCCGGTTTCTTCGCCGCCTGATAACTGGCAAATTCCTGTAAAAACACATCAACCGTCGCCTTGTCATCTCGATGACTGGGTAACATTACTACTCGTTCCAACCAAAGCCTTAAATCATCCCAGCCATCGGGTAATTCATACTGAGACACAAGCGGCTGAATTAACTCAGTTACATAGGCAATTAATTCCTCCCCCGTTTCTCGAATGGTTTCAATCCCCGGATTCTTTTGCAGATACTTCGCCGCCAAAAAATACCATGGGTATGGAACCCCGCCTGTATTCCCTTTCAACTTCTGCTGCTTCAGTCGTTGATTAATCTGCTGAATCTCCCGAATTGGCGACAAATAATCACCCAAATGCCAATACTCAGCCAGCTTATGGATTAAATCCAGATGGGGAAGTTCTGGTAACTGCTTATCCTGCTTCCGCGCCGCTTCAATTTGACTCACCCGTTCCCCCCAAATCTTACGACTAACTAAATCACCAAATTCTGCTAATTGATCAATGCGGATATCATCGCCAAATTTAAAGTCATAATCGGCGGATAAGATTCCCTGTTGCTGAAATTTAATCAGATTATCACTGCGACTCTGGGCGACTGATGGTTTATTCGGATTTAAAATCCGCAACGTCGCATCTAAGGCTACATTCATTAACCCAGATTCATCAAAGAATAACTGATAATAGTCTGCATATTTCATCCCCTTCCCATCGCGCCCAAACCCTGTTTGTCTCAGGCGCAATTGTTCCCGACAGAGGGATTTAATCGTGGCGACAACTCTATCGGGTAAACCATCCAATGAAATCTCTGGCGCGTGACGATGTGCTAGATAAATTACCCCGGTTGGTAAATAAAGTAGAGGGTAAAACTCCTTAAGTTTATTTGAGAGAGTGCTGAATCCCTATCAGGGATTGAAACACGAGCTACTCAATGGCAATGTGATACCCTCTCCGTTGCATTTTGTGCAAGGTAACTGAATCCCTATCAGGGATAACCACCTTAAGCAATTCATATCTCTCCTCCTTCACTGTGAAACCGATGGGCTAAGGTATCCAGTAATAATGCCGATTGTTTTAACCCGCCGAGTTTGTCGTCAGCGTTTCGGCGTTGATGGCGCTAAAGCGCAACTACGAAAGAACCTCAAGCAATCCATACCTCACCCCCCTCACCCTGAAACCGATACGCTAAGGTATCCAGCAATAACGCCGATTGACCTAACGCGATCGCATAAGGGGCTGTTGCTTCGTGTACACTATACTGGTCGCTGATTCCATAGATCTGAAAATGCATCGGTAAGCGTAACCGCCGCCTCACCTCCACCACGGAACAACCCAGTACATAACTGACTAATCCCTGCTTTTGCAACCGTTGGTTAATTGCACCCACCCACGGATTATCCGGTTGCCAAACTTGAATCCCAGTGAGTACCTGCACCTTGAACGCCTCCGCAATGGGTTGTAAGTCCCCCGGATAGGTAAACTTCCAATTTAATCGTTCCTCCCGATAGGCGTGCAGTTTCATAAACCCCAGACAGTATTCAAACCTCCCCTTGGCAATCGGTTGTCCGGTGTCTGTGGCTATCTGCTGAAGTGTCCGTATAAATCCGGTTTTTGTCCACCATTCAATCTCTAAGTTACCCAGAATTCCGGGTAAGTCGTAGGTTTTAAATCGATCAACGGGATTCTCTTCAGTGATGTCATAGAGTCCACATTGCAATACACTCACCCCCCGAAAACTAGCCGCATCTTCAGCAATCGGATTCCCTTTCTTTCTTGACAATTGCTGCCAGTCTTGCGCCCATTCCCGAATCCGCCCAGCCACCCGGCTTAACTTAGTATTAAATACGGCTTCACTGAGTTGACAAAAATTTTCCCGACTCTGGGCATACTGGGATTGAATTGTGCGATCGCGTAACTGATAAGCTAGGAAACAGGACTGAACTGCCCCCCAGCGGGAATAATACCCACGAAAGTGATTAATTTGGCGATAGTTTTCGACAATAATTTGATGCAAAAATGAGCGGTTATAGTTTCCATCTCGGCTCAACGGTGGCATCTCTGCTGTAAACAAGCGTTCGACTAAAAAGTTGGGCACTAAAGCATAAGCTGTAAAGGCTTTAGATCGGGCAATTGGCGCATTAACCGACATCGGCGAGATGGAACAAGCGCGGATTGTGGCAGAATTATTACTCGAACGCAGCGAACTCTCGATTCCCCTACGCCGCAAAATTGAAGGGTTTGTAGACAACGTACCCCCACCCTGGCGGCTAGAGATTGACCTTTATCTTCGCCGGAATCATCCTTTTGAGTTATCCTATCAAGATGCCCCAGGGCGTTTATGGCACTTTACGATTCGCTACGGGAGAATCTATCTCCACGAAAAGCGTCAGTATTTGGATTGCTGGTGTGAAGAGACGGAGGGGAACCGAGATATTCCGGAGTTACAGCATAACTGGAGTTTGCGATTGGATCGGATTCAAGATGCTGCGATAACGCCGATTAAGGGACAATGGCGACGCAGTTTGGATCAGATTGAGGTGGAAATGCATCTATTAAGAGAGTTAGCATTTGCCTATCAAGCCAGACGCGAGGATCAGGAAAATGACTGGTTACCCGAAGAGCCACGAGTGCGGCGGGTAGTGAGAAGCATATCGAGTACGTTTTGGTTTCTGCGGGAAGTGAAGCAATATGGAAAATACTGTCAAATCATCGCCCCTGACTCCGTGCGATCGCGTGTTATCGATGAGTTAATCGCAACTTGTAATCAGTATGATTTAACTATTTTAATTTAATCCCTGATCAGATTGAGGATTTCGACAAGTGCGATCGCGCTGTGCTTTCTGGCTTTATTCATATTTATCAAAATTAGTCAAGATAACCCTGATAGGAATTTTGCACCAGAGAGGGTGACATAGTAGCCCTTGTCAACGGTGTGAGATTTGCCAAAGGAGAAAGTGAAAACTGATACCCTGTTTTATAGCCTATTTAAAGAATTTCCCAGTATCTTCTTTGAACTGATCAACCAGTCAACAGAACAAGCAGCAACCTATCAATTCACCTCCCGTGAAATTAAACAACTGGCATTTCGACTCGATGGTTTATTTTTCCCCAAGAACGAAAACTCCGAAAACCCCTTCTATGTCGTCGAAGTTCAGTTTCAACCGGATCAGGATTTATACTATCGTATATTTGCTGAACTCTTTCTGTACTTAAGACAAGATAAACCCACCTGTCCTTGGCGGGTTGTTGTCATTTATCCGACTCGCCGGATTGAACGAGAACAACCGTTACAATTTCGGGAACTCTTTACCCGAGTGCAACGGATTTACTTGGATGAGCTAGGAGACGATGCATCGGATTCCCTGGGGATTAATATTGTTAAGCTAGTAATTGAGAATCAACAGACAGCCCCTGAACAAGCAAGGCGCTTAATCGAACAAGCCCAAGCCCAGATAACGGATCAGACGACACAACGAAACCTGATTGATTTAATTGAGACAATCATTGTTTACAAATTACCGCAAAAAAGCCGAGAGGAGATAGAAACCATGTTAGGGTTAAGTGAACTCAAACAAACCAAAGTTTATCAGGAAGCCAAACAAGAAGGGTTAGATGAAGGTGAACAAAAAGGTCAACTCAAAGCCAAGTTAGAAGCCATCCCTCGGATGGTTCAGTTGGGTTTGAGTGTGGAGATGATTGCTGAGGGGTTAGATTTACCTCTCAAAGTTGTCCAAGCAGCAGCACAGTCATTCGCTCAACAGGATGTTGCGGCTTTTATTGAACTCTTAACTCATCAACGAGAGCTTTTCTCTGCTCAAGACTTAGCTGACTTGGCTGAATTAATCAAACCGTTACCCGATAAAATAGAAAATATATCTTATGCGATCGCACAATGGTGCAAGCAAGACGGACATTCAGTACAGCTTCAGGCTTGGCGTCATCTTCTGTCTGGCTTATTGGCGGCTACAGTCGAGCAATTGTTAGCGAGTAACCTCGAATCCCTTGATACTCCATCCCTTGCACTCAACAAAGCTATGCTACAACAGGCGATTAAATAGTAGGGTGGGCATTGCCCACCTGACTCCTAAATCCCGCGTCGAAATGCCCGAATCGCTTCCCCTGCATCAGTTTCCGCCATCAAAATACACTGTCTCAGCCAGTCAATATCAAGTTCACTCAATCCAGATAGCTGGCTGCGTTCAATGGGTTCATAACCACCATCTCCAAGATGATAAAGCTTCAATAATCCATCTTGCCAAAACCAAACCTCTGGAACGCCCAAAGCTTGATAGCGTTCTAATTTACTGGTATCTCCACTGGTGAAAACGACTTCAATCGACAAATCAGGAATCGGCTTGGCACTTCCGATACAAAAAGACTCGTCAGCTTGGGCGAAAACAACGCCGGGTTTTTCCTGAGTCATTGCCCCTGTAGGCTTAAAGAAGATTCCCTTTTCAACCAGAAACGTTGTGATTAAGTAACTAATAATACGAGCAAATGTTTCATGATCTTGCCCCGGCATGAGAATCTCGATCATCCCCTTATAATAACAGAGGCGCACTCCAGAGGAATCATCAAAACCCGTTTGAATACACTTAAACTGTTCCCAGGTTCCCTGATGAACAATGCGTTGATCGGTTGTTTTGTCAAGTAGTGGGGACATGGTATTCAGTTTTGGTTATCGCTGATAGGAGTTATAGAGGATTTCGCCAATTGTCGGCAATTGTAGGGGCTTGGTTACCAAGCCCTTACTTAAATGGGTGTTTCTTTTCAATCCCTGATAGGGATTATAGAGGATTTCGACTTAAGGAAGCGGCTTCCGATAGGGACAGAATAAAGAAGGTTTCAATCCCTGATAGGGATTATAGAGGATTTCGACCCTTTTCCCGGGTATCAAGGTAACTCCACCGATGTCGGTTTCGCAATGTGAGGTAATCCCCACCCCAACTTCTCACGCAACACCCGGAAAAACTCAGGCGGTTGCAAGCGAATAAATCGAGCCGAATAGCGCGATCGCTCAACCTGTACGTGATCCTCCGGTAACACATAACAGCCTGCATTCCCATCCACCACCATCACCAACTGATTTGGCGTCGCCGGAAACACCTTCACCTGTTCCGTATCCGCAAACACTAACGCTCTCGACGCCAAAGAATGAGGACAAATCGGCATCAACTGCAACACCGGCACCCCAGGAGTTACCACCGTTCCCCCCGCACTCAGGGAATAAGCCGTTGAACCCGTCGGAGTCGAAATAATCACCCCATCTGCAGCAATATCCACAGGAGAATGACGCCCAATTTGCACCTCAAAATGGCACATACAGGTCAAAGGTTCCCGGTGTAATACCATCTCATTCAAACACAGGGCTTCCCACCACATACATTCATCCCGCACCACCCGCACCAACAGCATGGTTCGTTCTTCAATCTCATACTCCCCCGCCATCATCTGTTCCATCGCCTGGGGAAGTTGATTCAGGTAAGCCTCGGTGAGGAATCCCATGTGACCGGTATTAATCGCCAGCAACGGAATCCCAAAGGGCGCTACTTGACGAAATGCCGCCATCACTGTACCGTCTCCGCCCAGAACGATCGCGAACGCCATCGCTTCATCAAATCCAGGCGCCGCCAGCTTATCTATGGGTGTATGACACACTGGAGAATCGGGACGGGAATAGCCTAAAAGTCCGCCAACACCCGTTGCCATATATACGTCCCAACCCGCAGCCATTAGCTGCTCTTGTAGCTCCTGTGCTACCCGACGAGCTACAGGTTTATAGTCGTTATAGATAATCCCTGCTTTGCCCACATTCACCAGTCCGTGTCATACATAATTATCTTCGTTGTAGCCATTTGGATAAGACTTGCTCGCTCAATTTAGACCCCCTTGACCAAAAAGCTTACACCAAAAAGCGACAATCTGTGTCATTGAACCATCAAAACTCTGGCACCAACTCAGGGCGGGTTTAGGTACATCTGGGTGCGTTCAAAAACGATAGTCGTGAAACCCGCCCCTACACAATCACGCGCCATTCCCTCGAACAAAGTCAACACTCAAAACTCTTGCACTCACTCAGGGCGGGTGCGAGTTACATCTGGGAGAGGGAGAGAATTCAAAGCCTTCTCTCTCTAACCCCCCTTTATACCCCCCTTTCAAAGGGGGGCTAGGGGGGATGGGGGCTAGGGGGGATGGAGAGAGGTTTTCCAGAGAGGTTTTCCCGATCATAAGAAAAGTCAGCCCCATCACCCATCAGAACTTAAGGTTGTTTCATCGGCGTCTTCTTCTTCTTCTTTTTCGCTTTGCTCTTCTCGTAATCAATTTCCCTAAGCTTCTTCATAATTCGGCTAAAGTACTCTTGCAGGTAGGCTTCCAATGTGGTTATTTCTTTCGGATCAAGACCAAAAACCGGATAAACCTCATCCATTGAAGCCGTCATCGGTTTCCCCGTGGCTATCACCTCCGTGAATGCCAATCGATCCGCGATATTCCAACCCCACTGGAAAAATCGGGTAATCTGGCGCATTGCCCGCAAGAAATTAAGCGGAAGTCGGGCAATTCTGGCATCCTTACCAGACAAGCGCTCACATAGATTAATAATCTCATCAGCTCGCCACGCCCGTGTTCCCACAACTGGAAAGGTTTTATGTCCCGTTTCCGGAACCTCAAGAGCGCGAACCGCAAATTTTGCTATATCCTGAGTATCCATGTACGCTGTGGGCGCCGCTTCCCCCGTAATCCAAACCGCTTGTCCTTCTAAGATTGGCACAGCATACTGCATAATCAGTCCTTGCATAAAGCCGGCGGGTTGCAAGATAGTGTAGTTCAATCCCGATTCCGCCAGAAAGACTTCAGTACACCGCTTAATCTCCATCAGCGGCACACGGGGAAATTTTTCACAATTAAGAATCGAGAAAAAGACAAAGCGTTCTACTCCCGCCGCCACAGCCGCTTGAATCAGCGCCACTTTGCCATCCCAGTCTACCTGTTTAATGGTTAGAGGTCCTGTTGGTCTAGAGGTTGCTGCATCTACAATGGCAGTTATGCCTTCAAGAGCAGGTGGTAACGTCTGTGGTTCACACAGATCCCCTTGAACCACTTCGGCTCCCCATTCTTTTAAAAACGTGGCTTTTCTAGGGCTGCGAACCATACAGCGTACCTGATGACCCTGATCCAGCGCCCGACGAACCACCTGTCTTCCTAAAGTGCCTGTTGCACCGACGACCAACAAGTTCATTTATAAACTTTTTGCCTGTAAACTTAACGTTTCTATAAGATTCTATCAGAAAGGCTTCAAAGATGCTCAAATATAGGGAAGTTTTCACCCTTCACGACCTTCAAGGGCATGGTGCGTGACCCAAGGCTAGCTTCGAGGGAAGCTGGTTTTGGGGGAGTCACGTCTCGACAAGCTCCCCCAGCTTCCCCATCAGGTTACCCTTCGCCGCCTTGGATTTTGAGTAACAAAAAGCCCAAACCCATACCCACGAGAATTAGGGTAAAGGATAGTACGGCAGCATTAAAAATTTCAGCGCTCATGTCTTATCTCCTCTTGCGATCGCTTTAGCAGGCTCTAAGTTTAAGATTATCGTGATTGGGTTCAAATCCAAAATGAAAACTGAGAAACATTTGTTTACACAACCGATGCGTCAACCCCTAGAGCGTCCCCGCTTAGCGGTAACCTTGGGTGATCCGGCTGGAATAGGTCCAGAGGTGGTACTCAAGGCGTTGGCGGATGAGGAGATTACTCAGGATGCTGAAATAACTGTCATTGGCAGTCGCTCTTTGTTACAGACGGCGTATAATCAACTACGGCAACAGTTGAATCCGACCACACCTCTAGCTGAACCGGATACCCTATCAATTTTAGATATTCCCCTAGACACCTCAACAGAAGATCAAATTACTCCGGGGTTGGGAAATGCGGTGAGTGGTGGTGCTTCTTTTGCTTACCTCCAGAGTGCGATCGCGCAAACCTTAGCGGGTCAGTTTCAGGGGATTGTCACCGCGCCAATTGCCAAGTCATTCTGGAAAGCCGCCGGACATGAGTATCCGGGTCAAACCGAAGTCCTGGCAGAATCTGCTGGTGTAGAGCGATTCGGTATGGCATTCGTGGCGCGATCGCCTCATACCAACTGGCTATTGCGGACACTCTTAGCGACAACCCATATTCCCTTGCATCAAGTCCCCCATACCTTAACCCCAGACTTGATGAAGTCTAAACTAGATTTACTGGTAGAGTGCTTACGCTTGGATTTTGGTGTAGAAACCCCGCGCATTGCAATTTCTGGGTTAAATCCCCACAGTGGCGAACAGGGACAGCTAGGAAGTGAAGAAAAAGACTGGTTGATTCCCTGGCTAGAACAGGAACGACAGCAACGTCCTCAGTTGCAATTGGATGGACCCGTACCACCCGATACCCTTTGGGTCAAAGCGGGTCAAGCCTGGTACGACAATCCAGAAATTCCCAATCTCCCCGATGCTTATTTGGCACTTTACCATGACCAAGGCTTAATTCCGGTTAAACTCATGGCATTTGACCGTGCGATTAACACAACGATTGGTCTACCTTTTGTGCGAACGTCTCCGGATCACGGTACGGCTTATGATATTGCAGGTCAGGGAATTGCCAATGCTACAAGTATGAAAGCAGCGATTCAATTAGCGGCACAATTGGTGCGACACAGACGAAAAGAAGTCATAGGTTATAAGTCATAAGTCATATTCTAGGGGCGGGTTTTACGGATAACGTTGGGCAAAAACTGATAACTCGACTAAACCCGTCCTCCGAAACATATTCTATTTCCTCTGTCAAGGTGTAATTCCTATAAACTAGATGTTAGCTTAGTGGTGCTGATCCTGAGTGCGATCGCCACATTTTTGGCGGTGGTGATCGCAAGTATAGAGAAAACACTCATCGCCGCCCCACCGGGACGGATATTAATTAATTGAAAAAATGAGTGCAACTTGTTTGTGAAAGAAGCAAACAACTGGGAATACTAAATAGAGGGAAAAGCCGTGAAGGATGGGTTACCAAGTTCACTGGAGTAACCCATCCTTATTAATCATCATGATTGACGTGGCTTAATCCTCAGACCATTGCCCTCGCGGCACGATTAAACTGATGGTTGAAATATTCTCTCCCTAGATTTAGTTAAATGGAAAACACCAATACTTTGACCTTTAACAATAACCTGACAGCCCATGTTGTTCAAGTCCACAGTTTTACTGCCTTGAGGACGGCGTTGCACCAGCTTGGTCTCGACCAACCACGCCCTACCCTAGCCCTCGTGGGTGGGGCGAGTAAGATTAGTGAGTCTGACAAAAATGATTTGCGACATCTTTTTATCGAAGTGATTGCGCCTCTAGCTGAACAACTGGGAATGGCAGTTGTGGATGGGGGTACGGATGCGGGGATTATGCAATTTATTGGTCAAGCGCGGACAAAGATTCGTGCGACATTCCCCTTAATTGGTGTCGCCGCCATTGGTACAGTTATCCTTCCTGGTGTTAAGAATGTGAATGCTGATGCGGAGATGCTAGAACCCAATCACACGCACTTTGTATTAGTTCCAGGCGGCAATTGGGGAGATGAATCACCCTGGTTATCTCAGATTGGTAGTCATTTAGCAAAAGGTTTACCCTCAGTTACGATTGTTGTGAATGGCGGCGAGATTACCTGGCAGGATGTGGCGCAAAGTGTGAAAGCCAAGCGACCTGCGATTGTCTTAGCCGGGAGTGGACGAACGGCGGATAAATTGGCAGCCGCGTTGCAGGGAGAGGTAACGGATGAGCGAGCTATAGATTTAGTAGCATCGGGACTTTTGCACGCTATTGAGATGAGTAAAGGTGCAGCAGCACTGGCTCCTCTGATTGGGCAGATGCTCTCTTTACCGCCAGATGTATTGTCAGAATAAATTAACTCCAGATAAGGTAGGAATAAGTATTGGTATTGACGCGGTTAAACCCTAGGTTTTAGAGTATGTGTAATCAGGAAATTGCTGCCAATCCAAGAGTTGTTATGACATAATAAAAATGAGTTAACTGAGACATTTGCTGCTGACCTGCTTTAAGTCTTGTCTGAATCGTTTGTTACTTAAAATCAATCATTCGTTGGGTCATTTGATACTGTCTTAAGCCCACCCTTGTTATATAGACTCTTGCAGATCAAGGTATAGAACGTGGCAAAAAAGAACTCTTATAGTCAATATCTTAGGAACCACCTGGGTAAATTAATCGATGAGACTGACTTACCCCCCTTGAAAAAGGAGTTTATGAAATCCCGATGGCTAGATCAAGTGCTGTGGTTGGAAGGACGGGCAACAAAGGAACGCGATCGCCATCACTCGCTGAGGCTACTGACGATTATCGGCGGTGTTATCGTCCCTGCCATGGTGGGATTCAACAGTACTAATCCTAGGATCAAGGAAATTGTCGGATGGTCAGCGTTCGGCTTGAGTCAAGCCGTAGCCATTTCAGCCGCCGTTGAAGAGTTTTTCTCTCATGGAGAAAAATACAAACAATTCCGTAATACAGCAGAAAATATGAAAATTGAGGGCTGGCAATTCCTGCAAATGGCTGGACCCTACAGCCAGTTTGAATCCCACGACGACGCTTATTCCACTTTTGCCTATCACGTTGAGCAGCTAATTCAGAAAGACGTGCAGGGTTTCGTGAGTCAGTTTGAAGAAAAAGAACAGAAGAGCAAGGAAAAGACAGCAGAAACAGTCGCTCAAAATGCCGAGCTAGCTCTGAGCAATCTCAATGAGCAAATGGAGTATCAAGCGCAATTGCGGCGGGAAGCGGAGAAACGCCGCTGGGAGGAAGAGCAGAAGCTTTTGCAAGGTGAATTTTCAGCACCGCCGGAACCGGATGCAACCAATGAGGAAGACGTCCAGCCAATCCCTTCGGTTACTTTAGAGGACTTGCCTATTTTAGGCGCCGCCGCGATGGCTTGGTTTGAAGAAGAAGAACCGGAAGAACCGAAAAAGCAGGAATCTTCAAACGGTAAAGGGAGCAGTGAGCCTGCCAAATCGGCTGTACCCCAACTGATTACACCGGAACAAGCGGCAAAAATTATGGATTGTCCCCTAGTCGATTGCCAGAAATATTTACCTGGGGTATTGGAGGCACTACAAAACTATGAAATCTTGGATAAGCAGGTGCTGATTGGTTTACTGGCAACAGTGCGGGTAGAAACTAACGGGTTTAAGCCAATTAATGAGTTTGGTGGACCCAAATATTTTACCAAACATTATGAAGGACGCCGTGATTTAGGGAATGTGCAACCGGGGGATGGGGCGAAGTATCACGGGAGAGGCTATATTCAGATTACAGGTCGAGCGAATTATCGCACTTATGGGCAAAAATTGGGGGTTGATTTGGAGAATAATCCTGAATTAGCTCTTGACCCGACAATTTCTGCTAAGATACTAGCTTGTTACTTCAAAGATAGAGGAGTCGCCACTGCCGCAAAGGTGGGAGATTGGCGCAAAGTCAGAAAATTGGTGAATGGTGGCTATAACGGTTGGGATGTTTTTTCTAAGTATGTTGATAAAGCTAAAGCGGTAATTGGTTAAGGTATGGAACCCACAGAAGAAGTTTTTTTTCAACTTCAGGAACTCAAAGAAGTAATCCAGGAGCTTAAAGAACAGATTAAAGAAATGCAAACGATGCATGAGGCGCAACAAGAGTCAATTACATCTTTGATTGCTCTGTCTCAGAAGCAGACGACGGTGATTGAGCAGCAAACCTCTGTGATTCAACAGTTGGTAAGTCGATAAGGGAACAATGTAGCTGCACTGGCTCATCGGATTGGACAGGTGCTGTCTTGACTCCAAATGGGGTGGGAATCAATACAGTTCAATTAATTGTTCTTCCCACTTCAGCGCTTTAGTTAGCAGTATTTAAGTTCTAGAAACCTGCATCGGGGCGGGTTTAGTCACATCTTTTGTGCAACCGAAAAGTAGAGACGTTGCATGCAACGTCTCTACACTCATCGTTGCGCCACATACCGTGAAAACTAAGGGCTATCATCAATGCAATACTCTAACTAGCTCCTTAACTTTAGCCGCCTGCCGATCCTTAAATTGCTCAGGAAAACTTAACTCTAGAGCAATTTTCTTAGGCGCAGAACTACTGCTATCACCAGGAACCAAGATTTCTAATGAGAGGATTTGGGTTAAAAATCGCTCCCGCGATTGGCTTAGGGGATCTTGACTTAAAAGCAAACCAACTAAGGGTTTTTCTTGCTGCATTTTATTTAAGTTATTGGGTTGAAGTAATTTAGCATTCGATGTGATAGAATCATCCAATTCCAACTGCAAGCTTCCCGTGCCAATTGCTGTCACAGTTGCCAAATAAAAGTCTCCTTCCCAAAACAGTTGAGCTGAGGCTTGAACCCGCTTGCGGACTTTGGCACTCCCTTTTTCCACTTTAAATTCTTGGAATGCACGGAAAAGACCTGTAGCCAAAAATCCTAAAGACTGCAACGGTTTATCCACATATTCCCGTGTTTGCGAATACCATTCCTTAACGTCAGAATACGTCACTAAGGTTAAATTATCTCGCTGTGCTTGGGTGACATTAATAAACTTAACCGCCAATTCCATTTGATGATCATTGATAGACTTTGCCACCACAATCTGAGCCTCCATAATCACCCTAGCCCCGTAATCACCCACTAATTCAACTTCAATTTCATCGGGTAAATTGGGTTGACCTTTGACTTCTAGGATCATGCGAGTTCCCGTTTCCGAAACATCCAGACTCACGCCACTCCAACTTTGGTCATAGCTGTAAATCGTTGCCCCAAGCCGTCGCCGTAAGCGGTGGGCGGTACGTTCTTGCGGTTGTTCAAAGGCAACCAGTAATGCTGCCATTAATAAAACCATGTTAAAGATACACCATAAGGCGTTAACCAAAACAGCCTCTGCATCCTCCGGACGCAGGATTAACCAAAAGGGAACTGACCCTAACGCCAGCAACACAAAAGCGGTAACACCTAAAAGCCCCCGTACAGATTGCCAATCAAAGTTGGAGAAGCTAAATTCCCGTTTGACGAGGGTCATGTCTTTGTCCGTGACGTTAAAAGAACCCAAATTGGGATTAATTAACGCCATCGTTGTCACATAGCCCGCCTGGAATGCCATGACAAATTCAAAGATTTCATTCCAGAAGGAAAAGCGTACATGCTTATAGGTAATGTAGTTAGCATTCAGGGACAGAAGGATATGAGGAAACGCATACGCCAAGGTTTCTAATCCCAAACCCTGAATTGGGTTGAGTCCAAACAGTAAGAACAGGGTAGGCGCGAGGGCATAAATCAGTCGGGGATAGCCGTAGAAGAAGTGAGACGTGGCGCTGAAATAACAAATCCGCTGTGGAATCGTCAAATTTAGCTTACGGTTGAGCACTGGATTTTCAATCCGCAAAATCTGCGCCATACCCCGCGCCCACCGGACTTGCTGACCCACATAGGAGGAAAAGTTCTCCGGGGCGAGACCCGCAATCATAATTTTGTCATAGTAAATCGACTTGTATCCCAGAGAATGCAGTCGGAATGCCGTGTGACAATCTTCAGTCACCGTCTCCGTGGCAATCCCACCAATCTGTAGGGCATATTCTTTACGAATTACCGCTGCTGAACCACAGAAAAAAGCCGCATTCCAAAAGTCATTCCCTTTTTGAAGTACCTTATAAAAAAGTTCATTACCAACCGGAATCCTGCCATCTGTACGCAAGTTCCGTTCAAAAGGATCAGGATTGAAAAACCAGTGAGGTGTTTGCACAAATGCCACTTTTGGATCAAAAAAGAAGCCGGCGGTATGTTTAAGAAAATCTCGCAGCGGAATATGGTCACAGTCAAGAATCATCACCAAATCCCCCTGCGTGCGGCGAAACGCGGTATTAATATTCCCCGCCTTGGCATGTTCGTTACTATCCCGCGTCATCATGGTGCAGCCAACTTCTTCACACATTTTCCGCAACTTCTCGCGACGAGCTTTATATTTTTCGGCTCGACCATCATCCAAAACATACACATGTTTTTTGTCATCTGGATAGTCAATTGCCATGGCTCCTATTGCAGTTTTGCGGACAATTTCCACATCTTCGTTGTAGGTAGGAATATAGATATCCACCTTGGGCCACTGGTCTTGAGGATATGCCGACAAATCGACCGGTTCACGGTCTTGAATATGCAGGGTTTGAAAATACGCCAGAACTAGCGTCAGGATGGCATAGAGTTCAGCCACCAACAACAGCACACAAAATAAGCCATTGAGAAAGGTATCAAAATTGAGCGTGTAGTTGAGGCGATAGTAGAGATAGCGAGATGTGGTCACTAAACTCAACCACACTAAAAATAAGTGGTAGTACTCACTAATTTGTTTGTCAGAAACGCGGTTTTCCGCCCGCACAACCACTTGCCCGATCGCCAAAAGAAAAACGGCAACAATACCCTGTTGCCAAACCTTGAGTGGGGTAACAATCAAGGGAATCGAGATCACCAGAAGAAACAGAACCAGCCATTTCAAATGGCTCAAGCCAATTCGTGCCAGCGATCGGTCAAAAAACCCAGGCACGCCATCAACTAGCCAGTCAGTGGCGAAGGGACGTTGGGGACGAAATCGCTGGAATTTAGACGAAAACGAAGACATATTCAACGGTATGGGTTAGTGAATAAAAAAGCAGGAGGCTCCCAGGCAGAAGGCTAACTCTGACCAATGACAAAGGACAAATGACCAATAACTAATGACTCTTTTGATCACTAAGCCGCTTGAGATAGAACTGAGAAATTCCATACAGCAGCAGCGCGATGACAAAAATGCCAGCCGGTAAAAAGAACCAGTTATCTTGAATAAAGCGAGACGCCTTACTCAAAAGTCCCGTATTTTCAACGCGACGAGTTGAGGGCGCACGTTCCAGGAATTCCAATGTGTAGGCATCAGGGTCATAGCTAGTTGCGTCTTGCTGATTGCTGCTAATCAGGACTGTATCTTCCTGTAGTTGGAAGAACCAAGGATCTTTGCTAATCACCTGCCGCACTCGTTCCAACCCATCCGCCGTCTGTGCAGTTAGCGCCAACAGCACCCGTTCTTTGTTATCTGGCGACATGATTTCCTTAATCATGCCTTCGTTATCTGGTAAGGCTTGAATGCGACCTTGATTCCACTGGCGAGAAAAAGCATCCTGCAAGCGGAAGCCACTGCCATCAAACACCTCTGGAAAGGGAAATTGCTCTCTTGTACCAATTCCCACCAAATGGTGTCCCTCGCGTACTTCAGCAGGCAACGTCGTCGTTGTATAGGCATCCAAGTTGACCGAATCCGCCTTACTGAGTCGTCCCAGACGTTCGCTAAAGGATAACATCGTCAGCAAATCCGTATCACTAGGGGAATCCGGCACAACAATCGCGGTTCTGGACAAATCCTGAGGTGCCGCAAAGGGATAACCTTCCTGCAACAGTTCTAAATCGGGGAGTTGCACCGATTGTTGGCGGTTTAGGTTAAAGCTAGTGTCTGCATGGAGGGTTCCTGTCAATTGTTGGTCGGTGACGTTACCGCATACGCCCGGTTCTCTGGGATTGAGTCGGAATGCTACTTCCAGTTGGGAATCAGGTTTGATTAAGTGAGGCGGCAGATCCACTTTCAAGCTTTTTCGCTTGGCGCCGTCTTCTGAGGTTAACCGTGCCCCACCGATAAACGTCCCATCCAGTAAAACTTCTACCGCAGAGGTACGGGGATTGATTTGCGGACCATAGCTATAGCGCAGGGTCATGGAACTCCCCCGCGTAAATTGGTCATCTGGCAAAGCGTGAAAATCAATTAGAATCGGGGGCGCCGCTGACCCACGTACTGTGATGTCTTCAACTGGATCACCGTTGGCTTTGGTTTGAATTTCGCTGAGGGTAAAGGAATTTTTTTCCGGTAAATAAGCGGGCCAATTCCGGAGTGATGGAGTGTCTACCTCTTTGAGATTATCCACTAATACGGCTTGACCTGTGCCAAATTTACGGCTCTCAGGCTGGACTAAAAACTGAGCAGCTTTGGCAACACCGTCGGCGCTATTTCCGGTCACGACTAAAACGGGAACGGCTCCATCTAAAGTCGTGGTCATCATCAAGATACCCACGTCACCGGGTAAAGGGACTTGGTTCCCATCTAAAATTTGGTCGCCACTGATGCTAAAGGGCAAATCCAAATCCGCTAACACCGGTTGCTCGGCGGGTGTACCAATGACGATCAACCGTTGACCCCACTCCACATCCTCCAAATCGTTGATGATTTCCGTGTCAATGGGACGGAATTCAGCCATTCTGCCTAACCCGGCTTGAAAGCGAGACGCGGCGGTTAACCAGGTATCGTTAACCTTGGGCAGAAGATAAGCAATACGATTGGTATCTAAACTGAGGTCGTCAAAGAAGGGATAGGGATAGCGGCTAAAGTTGAGCGGAATCGGTTGGGGCTGATATTCCAACTGTAATTCTGAATCGGGTAACACTTCTGTCCAAAGCGTGGGATCACCCGGATTGCTACATTCTTCGTCATTACTCTGTCGGGCGACAATTACCAGTTCGTTATAGTCCTGAATCAGTTGGGGTCGGATATTGAAGAGTACGCTGCCAACTTCCGATTGTTGACGGTTAAGGGGAACTGAACCCACACTCGCGCCATTAATTTGTACCGTGAGATTGGAGTCCTTGGCAATCAGGGCGGGTGAATGTTGGAAACGAATCAAAGCTTTAGCCCCTTGGATTTCCCAGCCTCGGGGACGGGTAAAGCCGAGTCGAGCTTCGGAATATACCCCTCGGAAGCGGAAGCGATTACCCACGATGGGTGAGCGATTAAATTGGAGGATGTACTCCCCAGTTGGTAGGGGTTCAGCATCCGCCGTTTCTTCCTCGCGCTCAGCCGGAGATGGTGCTGGAGAACGACGCGCTGGTGCCGGTTCCTCTTCCCTTGGGGATGACGCCGGAGAGCGACGCGCTGGTGCGCTTGATGCTGGCGCCGAGCGAGTGGGCTGGTTCTGAGGTGGCGGTTGACTGGGTGCTGGCGTCGTTCGCTTGCGCGTTGGCGATGTGGATTTTTGCGGGGGGGACGCCGGGAGTGGTTTGTAAACGGGCGCCTTCTCGGGAGCAGTAGGTAAGGTGTATTCGCGAATTAACTGATCTTCCTGCTCTTGCAGGCTGTTGTCGCTTTGAGCGACGGCAAAGTTGGTAGTGAGCACCAGTCCGACGACTAAAACGCTACACAGAAGCAACAATCCGAGTCGTGTTCCATTAGATACACGGTTGGAGTGTTGACGTCCGCGATGGCTTGAAGGAGTTGGAGATTGGAAGTGGCGAAACAGGCGTTTCATAGGAGAACTCTTACGGTTGATGGAAATGCCCAGTTACTATTGCTTGGGGACTGAATTATGGGATTCCAGATATCTGGAATTCGGGGATGTTTAAACGAGCCAATTTGGTCGGTTGGGTTTGGCTATTGCTCTACCCAAACGACTTTTGCCAAACGGACAGGCTCCCATAAACGATGGCAAGGGACATCATTTATTCCCGGAACCCGCCAAAATTAGGATTGTCTGTAGATAGCATTCCCGCTTCAGTCCAACGAGTAACAGGTTGACTTAACCTGGTTATTTGTAGAAACGGTGGTGACATTTTTCTAGCCCTCTGAATCGGTATTCGACTGGATGCCACCCTGATTTAAGATGCGATTATTCGGGGTTACGAATAAATTCTCAACGGTTTAAAGCCTTGACAGACCTTATCGACCTCTGTATCATTGCTTTATCGATTTCTCTGAAAACTGCGGCTGGGGTTGAAAAAACTGAGAATTTTTAACCAGGTCGGGTGATATAAGTGCTATCCAAGCTAAGTTTTGGGTATAGTAAGCAGATTCATCATCCCAAATTCCCTGATTGTATTGCGGTAAAAGTTTACCCTCCAGTATTTGCTCAGCTATAGCGGGGTTAATTAAGCGCATAGCTGGGTAAAGCATGGCATATTGGGAGGTTGCATCGTATTTGACCAAAGATTCTCCATCTAGGTTAATTCGAGCAGGCAAGCGAGAGGTCGATTGCCATTGGTCTTGAAGATATTGAGTTGCTATTTTCAGATAATTCAGCGCTTCGGTTGATTGGAACCATTCGGCATCCCAAGCGACTCGCCACCAGACGCGGTACGCATCAAAGCTATAGACGCTTTTCAGTTTGCTTTTTGAGGGTATGGACTGGAATTGATTGGTTTTGAAATCCAGAGCAATCCAATCACTAGGTAACCCAACCGCCGAAACTTGAGAGGAGTTCTCCAAGACGTAGTAGCTACTGTCTACTAAACTCAGCCAGTTTCGTTCGGGATCAACCTGAGCAAACAGGCGAAACGCATAAGGGGCGAGATAGGACGGATTAAGATAAATCGTCGATGGCGACGGGACAAAGGCTTCCTTTGGTCCAGGGAGCAGATAACGCTTCCCATCAGGTCCTGCGATGGTGGAATACTCCCACAAATCGCGCAACTTGATTCGCGCTAACTCTAGGTACTCCGGGCGATTCCAGCGGCGGTATGCCCAAATTAATGCTGTAATCGCATCAATATCAGCATCGCTGGCAAAATTTCGATCAATGGCGCCCCAATTTCCCTCATCGTCCTGACCCCACAGCCAAACCCAAAGATTGTCTTCGAGTTCGCCTGTTTTTGAGAGTCGATGCAGGTTCTCTTCTGCCCAGTTTAAGGTAAGGGCAAATGTGCTTGGGTCATTAATCAATACAGCCCTGAGCATAGCGTAGGCTTGTCCTTCTGAGGTAGAGCGATCGCTGGCTTCGTAGTCGATCACTCGCCCGTCTTCTTGAATAAATTGTTGTTTGTAGATGACCCAGCTTTGTTCGAGTATATCCTGAATAGCCGTCGATGGGGATAAAGTTGGAAAATCAGCAACCGGGGAAGCCGTTGCTGTGGGTGGGGAAGGGGATACAGACGCTTCCGGCTGTTCGGGTTCGGAGAATTTTATGGACACACAACTGGTGAGATTCAACAGCAGTAACATAGCGCTTGTAGTAAGCGCTAAAGCGCTTCTGGCACTAAAGTGCCTACTACGAACCCAGCTTTTAAGAACCCTTGCCAACTTTCCCCCCAAATCTATGATTTTTCCTTTGTCATTTGTCATTTGTCATTTGTCATTTGTCATTTGTCATTTGTCATTCGTCATTCATCATTTGTCATTCGTCATTCGTCATTTGTAGGGGCGAAGCATTTGGGGGGCTATCTGATGATACTTGTCCAAAATATTATACCCAAATGCTTCGCCCAGCTCCGGTGATGTCGTTGATGGATAAAACGGATAAAATCGGGGCGGGTTTAGTTACATTAGTGATTGAACCTGAATGTTATCAGTAAAACCCGCCCCTACCCATTCAAAACCGTTCCCACGGGGGTTGAAATCCTCGTCGTTGTAAAAAGTCTTCCTGAATTTGTTGCCTTTGATTTGATAATTCTGGATTGAGGGTTCCTCCTTGTTGAAGTTGCTCTACTTGTATCGCTTCCAAATCCGCTAAGGCTTCAAGTTGATAGTCTTGAACCCGTTTGAGACTAATCATCGCCTGACGAATCCCTTGATCATTGGGTTCAAGTGCCAAGGCTTGGGAATAAAGATTGCTGGCTTCATCCAATCGTCGTTGTTGAAATCGAACGCCAGCTAGTGCTGATAATGCCTCTTGATTATCAGGTTGCGCCGATAAAATTAACTGGTATGCTTGTTCTGCTAGTTCTAAATCATCGATAGCTTGACCAATTTGCCCTTGTAAGAAGTAGTTGCGGATGTTAGTAGGATCTCGCGCTACCAGTTGCGCTACCCTAACCCGGGCTTGTTCGGGACTGCGTTGAGCGATAAGCTGAATCGCTCGGATTTGCACAGGCAGGTTCGTCGGATCAATCTGAAGTAGTCTGTTATAGAGTGCCTCGCGTTGGGGAGACGGGGGTAATGCTCCCACCAGAGTAAATAACTCCGAAGGCGCATTGGTGGCGGGTTGAGTCTGTAACCAATAGTTGAGAACCCCTTGGGCTTGGGACTCAGAAATCAGATCCGCCTGGTATGCTAGGTTGGCACGCGCTAGTTGTAATGTCGTCTCCTGGGGATTGCGGGCAATTAACTGGTCAAATACGGCTAGGGCTTCCGTGGGACGATTTTGTTGCAGCCGAACATTCGCTAGCCCCCGTATAGCCCCGTTGAGAATATCCCGTTCTGAAGGATTACTGGCAATTAAGGCTTGGTAGCGCTGGGCGCTGGCTTCTAAGTTCCCTTCACGACGCTCAATTTCTGCGGCTAACAACTGTGGGGCTACGTCTTCAGCACCTGCGGGGGTTGCTGCATAAGCCGCTAACGCCTGTCTTGCTCCCGGTAGGTTATTGTTATCCAGCAAAATCTGGGCGATGCGGAAATTTAAGAAGGGAGCATTTACACCCGATTGGAGGAGACTGGTGTAAATGGGTAATAATTCCGGTCCTGGGGGTTCAATCCCGGCTAAGGCTTGGGCGATCAGTTGTCGTTCACTGGGATCGGCGGGTAGCGGTTGCAGGGCGCTCAATAGACGGGCTTTGAGTTCAGCTTCGGAAATTAAACCCAGTTCCCGTTCCAACGCCACTTGCTTGACTAAGAGGGTGCGGTCATTGGGTTGTAAGCTTAATAATTGCCGATAGAGATTTAGGGCGGTTTGCTGTTCGTTGGGTAACCCACTAAATATATCAGCAATTTCACGCAAAAGTTTGGGTTCGGGATTGGGGGTTTGATTGAGCGCCTGACGGTACAGATTTGCTACTTGTTGGGTCAGGGCTTGGTTACCCGTCTGATTGCGAATTTCATTTAAGGCTCGTGCTAACGGTAAGGTAGCATTGGGATTTCCTTGCAGGGGTGTTAAGACATTTAGCGCTTCAGTCGGCTGCTGATTGGCAAGATAGGCTTGGGATAAGGCCGCTCGGGTGAAGATGGCTAACTGCGGATCAGAGAGGAGTTGGGGCGATCGCAGTTGTCCTTCCAAAACCTGTACCGCAGCCGCTGGATTCCCGGTGTCTTGTAAGGCGCGGGCGTAAGCAACAGCAGGATACCCGGTAATTTGTCCCCCTGTCATCAGATAGCGGTTAAACAGTTCCAATCCCCGTTGCGAATCACCGCTATTGGTAAAGGTTTCGGCGGCTCCGAGAAGAATATCCGGTGTGGGATTTCCTTGTAGAACAATTTGATAGTCCGCCAAGGCTTCGGCAAATCGTTGCTGAAAGCCGTAGAGTTTGGCTCGCAAAGCCCGGGCTTCGATATCGTTGGGGTTGAGATTCAGTAATGTGGTCAGTGCTTCAATTCCCTGAACCTGCCATTCCGATCGATAAGTGCCAAATAGACCCACCGACTTTAAGGCTAGTTCATTTGTGGGGTCTTGCGCCAATACTCGTTGATAGGCATTCCACGCTTGATCAACATTTCCTTGTCGTCGATGAGCGATCGCTAGACCTAACTTGGCATCCAAGGAATCAGGATAGCGCCGCACCGCTGCCTCAAATGCCGCGATCGCGTCTTGGACTCGTCCTTGACTCAGCAGTGAAAAGGCTTGGCGGACTTCTGTGGGTACTGTTTGGGCATGAACAGCCGGTATGGTGTAAACCATCGGTGCGCTAATCACTAATCCAGCTAGTCCTAATCCAATGAGTTTAGTCATTTGTTATTCGTCATTCGTCATTCGTCATTCGTCATTTGTCATTGGCGAACCGGGGATTGGGCTCTCGCATTCGCGTTGACACTTTGGTAGAAAACCGATAGATTTGGGCGCGAAGGCTTCGCCCCTACAAATGGATCTGCTCCCCCTGCTCTGTTCAATTTCCTCGGGGAATTACATCGAATTCGGTTTTTAAGCGCACACCGACATCCGTTTCCGAGAAGTTATTGCGTTGCTGGAGGGTAAATCCCAGACGAAGATTGGGTAAAAATCGGAAATCATAGAATAGCTCTAAAACATCTGGATCTTCTTGACTTTCGTTATTCGATAATTCTTGACCATACCCTAATCCTAGGCGATCATTTTGGGTAAATACATCCAAAAAGCTAACACCAAAACTATAGGTCGTAGCCGCTTCGTCAATTTCGCGGTTGATATACCGACCATAGCGACCAAAGACCCCCATATTCCACTCTGGAATAAAATATTCAGCATTGAGACCATAAGCCTCTTCCCGATCATCTTCTTCGATTCCAAAATTATTATCCCCGCGTGCGATGGAGAAAATTTCGTTAAATCCTGTCTCTGAACCCCCGTCGCGATCAGTAGCATAAGTACCGCGAATAATGCCATTGCCATAGCGCAGACCAATTTCTCCAGCAAATCCATCTAAAGCAAAATCACCGATACTTGCCGATGATGAAAAAGCCGCCGCTTTGGCTTCAATATTGTCAGTCAGTGTCCAATTGACCAAGAAGCCGGGGCGAGGGGAAATTCCAGTAGCACTTAGGGCAGGATTTGTTTGAAAAACGGGATTAAAGAAATGGGTGACGCCATCTTTAGCAAAGCTGTTGCGATCAAAGTAAGAGGTTAAGTCTAATTGACCGATAACAAAGCGTAAATTCGGCAAATCGGTAAACGGAGCTGTGGCAAAATAAAGTTCGTTAATGTTTAATCCTTGGTTGGGAGAATCAGCTAAGCCACTATCTTCGCTGGTTAAATCCAATGTGGCAGCAAATAGCGCCCTAGGAGTTAGGGGATAGACTCCAGCCAACCGCGCCCTCGCTACCGATGAGTCGCCCTGTACCACATAAGTTCCTTGGAACTGTAAGGAGGGATCTCGCAACGCTGTGCTGCGTAGCAGGGAAGATGCTGGTTGATTGGGCTGGGTTGGGTCAAACTGAGGAGTCTCCACTGGAGGGAGCAGGTTTGGGTTAGGAGTACCGGGTACAACGACTGGATTGGGTGACACGAAAGGAGACTGTGCCAAGGAATTATTCCCGTTCAACCCGTTTGAGTTAGGATTAACCGTTGGGGGTAACGCCGCTTGAGTTTGTGGCAGGGAATAAAACTGTCCTCCACTGGGATTATAGGCATTAAAACTTTGGGAATTTGGGTTAATCGGTGCGGGCAAGGGAACTTGGTTTTGGGGGAAGGAATAAAACTGCCCGACACCTGGATTATAGCCATTAAAACTTGGGGAATTTGGGTTAATCGGTGCAGGTAAGGGAACTTGGTTTTGCGGTAGATAAGAAAACTGCCCGACACCTGGATTATAGCCGTTAAAACTTGGGGAATTTGGGTTAACTGGTGCGGGTAAGGGAACTTGGTTTTGCGGTAGATAAGAAAACTGCCCGACACCTGGATTATAGCCGTTAAAACTTTGGGAATTTGGGTTAACTGATGGAGGTAAGGGAGCTTGGTTTTGGGGGAAGGAATAAAACTGCCCTGCACCTGGGTTGTAGCCGTTAAAACTCTGGGAATTTGGGTTAATCGGTGCGGGTAAGGGAACTTGGTTTTGGGGGAAGGAATAAAACTGCCCTGCACCTGGGTTATAGCTATTAAACCCAACTGGAGTTTGAGTGGGTGGCATTGACCAAACTTGCGGCGTTTGGGGGATGTAAGCAAACTGCCCGCCTCCAGGGTTATAAGGATTTGCTCCCATTGGGACTCCCATGGATTGTATTGGCACCAGGATTAGGGTTTGAGGCATATAGGGAACTTGTCCCCCTCCTGGATTATAGATGCTGCCCCCGATTGGCATTCCCATGGTTTGTACGGGTACTAGAATGACAGCTTGAGGCATGTAGGGAACTTGTCCCCCTCCTGGATTGTAAGGATTTGCTCCCCCAGGAAAGCCCAGAGTTGACGCAGGTATAAAGTTTGGAGTTGGGGCAAAGGAAGAGGATTGTCCCCAGGTGGGGTTGTAGGAATTGATGCCCATAGCCGCTCCAGTACCGGGCATAGGGATAATGTTGGGCG
>NZ_JBKHUP010000088.1:0-33521 GCF_046565525.1 Coleofasciculus sp.
CTTAAGTTAGGAGCGAGAATCACAGTCAGTGTGAGAAGAATTGTTATTGCCATATCCAGTTCTTGTCCCTATCAAGATATTTTAGCGATCGCGCACTCAAGAATTCAAGCCATTCCCAATACGAGTTAAGTTTTTCGCTCTCGAAGATAACCAGCATAGTTGTGAAAATGACTGAAGCTCTTTTCCGTCTATTTTGTCATGGAAATTTGCCCATACTAACGCTCATTTTATCGAATACGTCGGGTAAGCTTTAGCAATGTCAGGTTAATTTTGTTGGAGAATCTGGAAGTTTTCTATTCTGCGCATGGAAAGTTATAATTTTCCCCTTCAAATTAGCTTCTCAAATTAGTTTGTGAGAAATGCGGGTTAAACTATGCCTTCAAAGTTTAGCAATCGGCTGAAGGTAGCAGCGCTTTAAAATCTTAGCCGATTGCCGAGGTTGTCGTTTCCAGAATTGTTAGTTTAAGGGCCAATTACAGTCATTCTTCAATAGAAAATTCTTCCAGAAAGAAGCGATTGTTTTTTCGGTTTTTAGCGTTAATAGCGGAAAGGTCGTAAACTGAGGTTACTTTCCCCTGCTTGAAGGAAAATTCTAACAACGTCTGATAAGCAATTTTGGGAGGATAGCCCATATGGGCGTTAGGGTCTATAAGCAGGTTTTTGCCAAGTTGGATTTTTCCAGTAAATGGTGTTAACAGGTTCAATCCTTCGTATGTGTAGGAACCCCAAGAATCATCTCTCGGCATTATTCCTTGTATGGGTTTCCAGCGGGGGATGACCTCACCGATGGTCATTTCTTTCAAAAACAACCCCTCATTAGTAATTTCATAGGTTGAAACAAACCCTCGGTGGCAAGCGGTGTGCAACATATCCGGGTACATACCGTAATCTTGCGGGGTAATGAACTTTTCTCCATCACACTCAACTAATTCGTATTTCTCGCCATTGTAATAAAAGGTATCAGGAACTTGAGCTGTCATAAAGTTAACTAAAAAATGTAGGATGAGTAATGACTATTGATAGATTGGTCGATGTCTCCCGGCGATCAAGTTGGTTGACCACGATACAACTGAAAACTAACCCACATCCTGCCAAAGCGCCTGATTAATCTCCTCTAAAATTGCCTCCAACGTTCCATCAAACGCCTTATTAATCCGAGTAAACCCCCCTTGTGCCTTAAACTGACCCCGGTCAAACGCTTCCCGATCTACAATAACCTCAACCTTCAACTTCTGCCCATTACGGTGGTTTTCCAGCAACAGCAGCAAATATGGGAAGTTCTGATCCGAGAAATCGAAGGCTTATTTGTTGGCGATACAGACGGCGCGTTGTCTGGCGAAGGCTTCAAGTTAGTGGGGGAAATGTCAGGGGTCTGTCCATAAGCAAGGAATAAAGAGGCGATCGCGCCCAGGAGTGTCCGATAGGATGTAAGCACGTATCACGCCCTCTCCCCAGAGCCAGTGAAATCCCCGCTGTCATTATCTCAGCATCTCGGCTGTGCCACTTCACCTCAAGTCAGGTTAGTTTAGGCTGACTCTTTAGCTGACTGGGGGCGCGATCGCATATCGTTCTTCCTTCAATTGGCGATTTTTGGGTTCAATCCAAAGGGTTAGGGGTGGGGAGATGGAGTGCGATCGCACGATTAAACTTATGATCAAATTGTAAAGGTGAAGTTGTCTCATGCTAAGGTCAGGCTGTCGTCATACTCATGAAGTCACTTAAGTCTCTCTATCCCACGGTTAAGGATGTCTATGAGTCACTAATATTAAGAAACCCAGAATCTCATAGCGATATTTGGCAATTCAACTAGGCTCAAAAGATAAAACTCGATGATCCAAATCCTCTATCCTAATCCATCGCCTTGGAGTTATCATAAAGGCGGCGGATTTTTGGAACAACTCCCTTCATTATAGGTACGAAAAATCAGGGGTTTCAGGTTTTGAGTTGGACGCGATCGCCGACGCGGTGCAAGCCGGGGCGCTGCTCAATGTTGGTTATTAATCGCTTAAGTTTTATGAAGTTATACGCCAGAGGGAATTGACGGGTAAGGGGGTGTACAATGTACACCCCCTTTTTCGTAGGGATGCGATCACCGGATTGAACTTGTGATCAGATTGATCAAAAGTGGCTTGATAGCAGGGTTCGGTAACGAAAGCCTCCGGGAAGAGAGTGATTTTCGGGAAAATTCTGCGATCCTTGGCGAAAACTGGCATGGGGTGACGGGTCAGGTGTGGAGAAGCCGCAAAACCAGGAAAATTGAGTTGGTTATTGAGGTTGGGATTTGGGGATCGCGATCGCATTCCTGGACTCCTTGGCTGGGCGGTACATCGTACCGCTAAGATTCCAACTAGAGTTAGTGGGAAAAATGTCAGAGATTTGTCCATAAGCAAGGAGTAAGGATGCGATCGCGCCCAGGAGTGTGCGATCGGACTGCTCTGACGTATCGCACCCGCAAAGAGAAGCGGGGATGGAATCGTTTAGTCTAAAGTCCAGTAAACTAAAATCCTCCAGACTATAACTCGTCTGGGGGATGCGAGAATTTTAGGGAATGCGATCGCTACCTTACCCGAAACCTGAAATGCTGTCGGGTTAGGGGTTTGACAGGTTGGGGGAGGGAGTGCGATACGTGAGAGCAGTCAAGAAAGGACACGAAAGAAGCTTTCCGCACACTTTCGAGCGAGTTTTTATCCTTGGTGATCCCACTTGTTGAGTGTGATTCCAACCGGGACAAGTGAATGTGCGCCATGGCGCACAAACAAGTCTACAAATAAAGGGTTTCAGGTTTTGGGTTTATGCGATCGCCGACGTGGTGCAAGCCGGGGCGCTGTTCAATGTTGGTTGTTAATCGTTTAAGCTTTATTAAGTTATAGTGCCAGAGGGAATTGACGGGTAAGGGGGTGTACATTGTACACCCCCTTGAGCGTAGGGATGCGATCGCATTCGTGAACTCCCTGACCGGATCAAGATTCCAACTGGATAACCTCTTCAATTTTCGGGGCGAATCTGCCCTTGGAGTTATGTGTGGGAGTAAGTTGATGTTGGGCATGATGTTGGTTAAGTTTCACGCCCTGGCGCTTGCCATTGTATTGGGCAATGACTTGATCAGCTATCTGGTAGTCCAGGTAGTGCATCGCCGCATCACTGCGTCCCTTCTGGGGTTTATGTCCGTTGATGGCTTTGACGAACACAAAGTCTTTCACTTTTGCAGGGCAGTAGTAAAAGGTAGCGATCGCGTCATACACTGCTCTTAACCTCTGAGTATTGACCTGCTTTTCCCCATTGAGTCGTTGCAGAGTCGGTATCAAGTCCTTGAAGTTAGCGATTACATGGTCGCGCACCCCATTCTTATAAGATTGAATTTCATTGTCATTCAGGTCGCTGGCGTCGAAGATTTCTCGGAGTATGGAGTAACCTTCTAGAACTTTATCAGCTTCAATCAGAGTGGGCATCTCATACACTCGTTCCTCTCCCCTGGTCTTCGCTTGTCCTTGAACCATGATTACAGTAAATTTGCTTTTTGGTTCTAGAACAGCATCTCGTAAAGCTTCCACAGGACGTACAGCGTTTTCAGACTCGATGTGATACACCTAAACAAGAGCAGAACAGAGCTGTCCTAGAGTTACTGTACTACACTGTGTTAGAAAGTGCTGTAAGCCTGCCAGCAGGCACAAGGAAGCTCCCAAATCTCGGTAGTTACAGAAATCTCCCTGACGATGAGAGGTTATGGCTGATTCGAGTAACTCTCGTCCCTTGCTGATAATAGCGTCTGGATTATCAATATAGGCAACATTACTGTGCTTATACTCCAGGGCTTCACCATGGAGGGCATTGTTTTGATCTTTGATCTCCTGGGGAGTGTCCACCAACAGCAGAGCGATATGTACAGGCTCATTTTTGGTGGGATGTGAAACACTGTTGGCTTGAGTGAGCCGTCCCGAAGAGGGCGAAAAATGAATCTTGATGGCTTTGTGGAGGCGGCTGAAACAGTTTTTGAGGCTGGATTCTCCAACGTGCTGGAGGAATTGTTGAGTCAGGCGATCGCGTAATTGGAGAAGTTGATCTTCATTAGAGCGGGTCAGCCCTTCCATAGAGTGTAACGCCTCATCGATAAGTTGTGCCTCCCATTGGGCGGGTTGTCTGCCTTTGCCCCAAAGGTTTTGGTCTAACCAGTAAAAAGTCATATACTCATACCCCTTGCTTACCTATACTTATTATTTTATACTTATACTCATAAACAAGGGTGTAGGTATAAGAAAGCGCGAAGGGGCAGAGGATGAAAATGGGGGTGTACATTGTACACCCCTGGGTGTCTTGGGAAATGGTGAGGTTGAGGGAGTGCGATACGTGAGAGCAGTCAAGAAAGGACACGAAAGAAGCTTTCCGCACACTCACGAGTGCGATCGCTATGGGACAAAGGAAACCTCAAGAGGATTGCCCAAGTCGTCTTGCATTGACACCATTGCCTAAGTGTCTGGGGGATGCGAGAATTTTAGGGAACGCGATCGCTCTTCCCCGATGCTCTCTCACCATCCACTCAACGGTACTATCTAAGGTATGATACCCATCGCTGATGGAACCCTTAGTATACCCTGATTAGCATTCGGATCACCTGCAAACACCGTGGCGTAAAGCTGCTAAAGTCCACCACATCGAAAGCCCCATTTAATAAAGTGATGTATCAGTTTCCCCCAGAAACGCAACCGAGAAATTGTTTGGGTTTTTCACCCAGCGCTTGAGGAAGCGTAAGGCGTCCTCGGCGTCTTGGCGGTTAACGTAAGCCTGAGTAATTCTCGGCTTTTGTTTTGGCGGACTATGAACAATCGCCCACGGTTTGACCTGGGCTTGGGTTCGTCCACCGCCGCGATGTTCGACGGTTTGTGACATTATGAAGTTGCCCTCCATTGGCATGAACAGTGGAGTGGTAGCGCTTAGAGTCCTGTTGGTAGCAGTCTCTAGGCGTGGTGCGATCGCTCCTACGGGAGTGGTCGCTCTCTCTATTTAAAATAATCATACTCCTCTAACAGGATTTCTGCTAGATACCCTAATAGGCGTAATATGAGAGTGAAGTACATTCGCGCTACCATACATGAAGAAAAAGCAACCTCAAACAGCCGAAGAGTTGCAAAAGGATATTGAGAGCCACCCAGACAGAGGCAAGCTAGATGGAGAGCCTGTTGTTCGGTTTGACTCCAAGGACTTATCAGGCAGCATTCCCCGAACCCTCTACAACGAATTTTTGCTTATTTGCGGCTCGAAGGGATATAACAAGTCACAGGGATTAACTGAGGCGGTGTCTCAGTGGGTTGCTTCGGAAGGCAACCAAGCCGCCAAGGAAAACTTTCTTAAGCGTAAAGCCCAGCAGCACAACGTCTCAGAAAGTGAAGTAGCGAGTAAAGTCTTTGGCTGCTTCAAGGACGCTGGGAGACGCAGAAAACAGAGGTTTGAAAAAGGATCGACTGATTCAAGCGTGAGATGACTGAAGTTAAATATCTGTGTCTTTTAAGCGTTCTATTGCCTGAGCATGGGTTCAATTAGGAGGAGTGATACAGAGGTGAGGTGTGATCGCCCGACTAAAAAAGAGCGATCGCGCCCCCAATCAGCCCCCAATCAGCCCCCAGTCAGCCTAAACTAGCCTGAATGCTTTTTTGGGGTGAAGTGGCACAGAGCCTGAGGGTGCGATCATGACCTTTGTTCTCAGTAGCTCCTCAGCACTAATAAGCGGTACATTAAACTGATAAACCCAAAAGATTAGAGGGGAAGGGGCTAGCTTTTTTACTAGCCCTCCTTCATTACCTCTAATTCCATGTACACCCTTCAGCCCCCCGAACGTCCAATTCTAAAGCTGAAGGATTATCAAACACAGAGGTCATCATGCCACTAAATGGCACTAATACTCACATTGTAGCCGCAGCACAAGATTTTTCCGAGTCCCAAAAAAGTTCATCCTACCTATGGGCACGGGACACATTCGCACTCTGCAACCTCCTAGAGAAAGGTGGGCTTTACTACAAGATAGGCGCTGAGGAAGTTTTAGAAGCCCTCAACCCATCCGACGAACATGTAATTATCCAAGAGTTAAGCGCTGGCAAATACTGGGTTGAGGAACCCGACGAGTATTGGGTCAGGGCAACCGCCTATGCACTTCGCTTAAAAGGTGTCCCCTTTTCTCAAATCCAGGTACTAACGATTGGCGGCACGCTGCTGGAGTATACCAAAGATGCCGAAAAGCTTCAGGAAATCGGGCTGATGCTCTTGCCCGTCGAGTCTCTTATCGCGCCTCAACCCTTTCAATCTTGGGAGGAAAACCTAAAGTGCGAACTCTCACCAAGGGAAGCCGCAAAAATCGCTCAGCTAATCATTGCCGCCCTGGAACCCTGCAATACCGTCCAAGCTAATATTTCCTTAGATCTATTAAGGAGACGGGCAGGAGTGAGCGAGTATACCTGGGATAAGAAGTACGTAGCACAAATCCGAGCCAGCTTAGAGCGGACACTGTTACAACCACCTAAATCACCTGAGCTAGAGAGAAAAATCGACAGCTTAATTAATCAGGGACTCACAGGGTCACAGCTAACCAAGGAACTCAACCAAATCGCACGAGATCATCAATATTATGTAACCGAGCTACGAAAGATTTACAATGAGCGCTTAGCTGAAGCGGACACAGAAGCTCTCCGGACGGATAATCACTCCCAGGTTGCGGATCTACTCAAAAAAGTAGACGCTCAACTAGAGCTATCAGATTATATTCCAGACGGTCTAGCCACTCCCATAAAACAGTGGTGTCAGTGGCTTAACATTAATCCCACTGTCGCCCTCACATCTTTACTCGCCGGGGCATCCAGTTTACACAAAACTGGTACTGAGTTGGTACTACACCGCAATCAAAACTTCCGAGTACCATCAACTGTCTATGCTGCTATCGTTAGCCCCAGCGGTCAAAAGAAATCGCCAATCTTCAACAACATTGTCCGTCAGCCACTAAACAACCTCAAAAAGGAGAAGATGGCAGCTTATGAGGCAGCTATGGCAGATTACGAAACTGCCCTGCAGCAATGGGAACAGACCAAACAGGGACAAAAGCCTAAAAAACCCAAAGATCCAACTTTATACTATTTCACCAATGCCACTGGGGAAGCGATTCCAGTACAGGCACAGAAAGACCCAGATAAGGCTTTACTGGCGCTGATTGATGAACTAGCCGGATATTTCAATTCCAGCAATGCCTATCGTAATGGACGGGGCAGCGATAAGCAGGATTTACTCAGTTACTTTGATGGTGCCGGTCAAACTATCCTTCGAGCCAACGGGGTAAAAGTTAATCTGACTCATATTTATATGAGCATCTTAGGAACAATTCAACCAGAAATATTAAAGCAGTACATGGAAGACTGCTCAGACCCCGATGGAAACTGGGCAAGATTCCTATTTGTCAATCAGCCCTTACAAGCATCTGTGCTTCATGATGATGATGGGATGGCAGTTCAAATCAGCGATCGCATTACCCAGTTTTACCGCCAGATTGACCGACTGCCAGAGATGGAGTATCACTTATCCCGTGAGGCTTTCAAGCGTTATCAGGAAATATATAAACAACTCGAACGGCTACGAGTGACTCATGCCCACTCTGGGATGGCTGCGGTCTACTCGAAGATGGAAGGCTACATTGGGCGATTGGCGCTCAACCTGCATGTTCTCTGGGAATTAGCAGAGGGTAAAGACTGCCCGTCAGCAGAAATCCCACTACATATTATGGAGATGGCGATCCAGCTTTCCCGTTTCTATATGGGTCAGGTTAAAGTCATCCACGCCAACTCAGATGATGACAATTTACCCAGTCACATCCTAAAAATGATTGAACTATCCAAGCGACTGGAAACTAACGGCAAGGATGGCTGGCTTAAAGCGAAGCAAATCCAGGAAACATTCTCCAAGAAAAAACGCCCACCCGCTCAAACGGTAAGGGACTGGATGAATGAAGCCGTAAATATGGGCTATGGTCAGACCCGTAATTCAGGTAATCGGCTGGAATACTACTGGCGCAAAAACGATGGAGATAACGACCCCAATTCTGACCCTTCCCCTAACTTGGGAACACTTGAGGAACCTGAAGAGAAAACCAGTCCCCAATCTGAAACCACCAATCACCAAGGGGTTGAGGACAACACGGGGGACTTGGGGAATAATTTCTCTAGTCATTCATCAAGCTTTGAGGATAAAAAATCACCTCCTAATAATAGTGAGGATGATTTAACAGAATCTTGTTTAGAGGGGGGGGGAAATTCTCAACCGTCCCCGACTCTAACCCAAGATGTCCACAACCAAGAACTAGAAAGCATTTCAGCAGTTGAGGATAACCAAGGGAACGATTCCCCAACAATTTCTCAGATTCCCCAAGAGTGTGATAATTCCACATCTGATGTGATAGTGGATGCTACCCCGGTTCATCCTGCTCCCGTTAAACAAGAGGAAGTGGCACAAGAGCAAACCGCCAGCGGGGAAGAACTGGCACAGTCAGAGTCAAACGATAAAGATGTTGAGAATGTGGGGGAAGTTGGTAAGACCTATTTAGCGCCTTATTCAAGGCATCAGAAGCCCACGCTGTCCCGTAAGGGCAGCGCTGGGTACGTCACTTCATCAGGATGTAGATGGTTGTGTTGAATGGGTGGAAGCTGTATTAATTGATGTTCCTAATCCACCTCTGTCAACAGGCTGGATCTTCATGAATGATGGCGGACAACAGTTTCCGGCTTTTGATCGCGGTGATTTCAAGGAGGTTGATAGCAATGAAACGGATTAGTATTATCGGACTGTCCTTAATTATCTGGGGATTGGGATGGAGAGTAGCTCAAGCTGCCCCACCCAATCTAGGAAGTTCTTTTAAAGAGTGGTGTCTCCAACAAAGCAGTTTATCAGCTTCTTTAAGAAAAACAGTCGAGGTACTGTTAGAACGAACAGGCACAAGTAATTGTTCTCAAGCTGATGAAATTCTGTCGAGTCTGACTAATCTTTTCCTCGGTGGTAACCAAATAACAGATGTCAGTCCACTCTCATCTCTTACCAATCTGACTGAGCTTAAACTCGCTAGGAACCAAATAACAGATGTTAGTCCACTCTCATCTCTTACCAATTTGACTGAGCTTAAACTCTGGGACAACCAAATAACAGATATTAGCCCACTCTCATCTCTTACCAATCTGACTGAGCTTAGCCTGAACTATAACCAAATAACAGATGTCAGTCCACTCTCATCTCTTACCAATCTGACTTGGCTTGACTTTCAAGATAATCCCATAGCACAGCCAACTTGCCCAGTCAGCTCTCGCAATGTTTGCTCTTTTTGAGGGAATGCGCTAGCTTTCCTCTTAAAAAGTTAGTAAGCTGCTACGCAGCTAAACCGGACAAACAGCATTGCCTTTGTTTTTGATTTTTCTATTCCATTTAATTATAAGCTCTCCTTCATTTAATAATTTATGTAGCAATTTTTCTAATTCTTCTACTGATTCAAATAGTCGATTAGCTATATATTCTTTCGCTGAATGCCAAACGAGTTCAATTAAATTATAATCAGGACTGTAAGCTGGTAAAAACTCTAAAATAATATGAGGCATCTCCCTTTCTATTTTTATCAAAATATCTTTTTTATTGTGAAAACTAGCATTGTCAAGTATGATGACAATCTTCGGACCAGACACCGTAAAATCTGACTCTTCATTGCCTTGGTCTATCCATTCTTGAATCACCGCAGCATTTAATGATTTAATCTGCTCATAAAAAGTATCAGAATCTCCTTTTTTAATCACAAAGTTTAATCTTTTCTTGTCATGATATCTCAATCCACCCATAATATTTACTCGACCCACTCTTCTTTGTCCAGTGACTTTTTTTCGCCGACCTTTCTTACCCCAATTCTTTCTCCTTATCACTCTTAAACTAAATCCACTTTCGTCCCAAAACCATACCTGTAAACGGCTTGGTTTTCTATCGTTATTTTTAAGTATGAGGCTAATTTCTGTTTAAAAGCTTGTCTGTGCAGTGGATTTTGTTTGTCCTCTAGACTGTATTTTGCCCAAATGTAAACGTATTTTTTTTTATGTAGTATCCTTGATATTTGTGAGCCGCTGAGTTTTATTCCTGTCACTTGTTCTAGATATGTAGCGAGCCTTGCCGCTGTCCACCGTCCAAATTCATATCCATATTCTCCTGGATCTGTCTCGATAGTCGAGAGCAATATTTTTTCGTATTCTGGGGTGGATTTATGGAAATTACCTTGATTTCTTTTATCGATAAAACTCTGAGGATTATCTGGATCACCATGGACTGACCAGTAAGCAACTGTTGTGTAAGCAATATCAAGAAAATCACTAATTTCTTGATAGGTTTTCCCGTCATTTATCAGTAATATAATTAAAACTTTTTCTTTGACATAATACTCATTAGCTTCTTTTAGGAGTTTAATCAGTCTTTCTTTCTGCTCTTGAGACAGATGATTTTTGGTTGGCATATCCTGGTGACCGCGCTCTTTACCTTGTCTTTATATTATACAATTAAGCTGCGTAGCAGCTTAGGGTGGACGTGCGAACTGTGCCAGCAGCAATGGAAGAAAAAGCTACGAGCAGAATGTCCAGGAGTAGTTTGGTATGACAATGGGATTGAGCCGAGATACGTGTAAAAAAGTGCAAGATAGCCCTCAAAGTCTTACAGGATAAAGGTTTTATTGAGGGGTGTTTGAACGGCAAAAAGTCTCAGAAGGTTTCGACAGAATCAATGTTTCAGCTTCTCGTTGCACGATTTCGCACGTATCTCGGCTCAATCCCTAGGACGTTCCCTCAAAAAGAGCAAACACTGGGAGGGCTGACTGGGCAATTTGGCTGTGCTATGGGATTATCTTGAAAGTCAAGCTCAATCAGATTGGTAAGAGATGAGAGTGAACTAACATCTGTTATTTGGTTATCGCTGAGGTAAAACTCAATCAGATTGGTAAGAGATGAGAGTGGACTAACATCTATTATTTGGTTACTGCTGAGGTCAAGCCCAGTCAGATTGGTAAGAGATGAAAGTGGACTAACATCTGTTATTTGGTTATCGCTGAGGTAAAACTCAATCAGATTGGTAAGAGATGAGAGTGGACTAACATCTGTTATTTGGTTACTGCTGAGGTCAAGAGAAGTCAGATTAAGAGATGAGAGTGGACTAACATCTATAATTTGGTTGCCGCTGAGGTCAAGCCAAGTCAGATTTGTAAGAGATGAAAAAGGACTAATATCTATTATTTGGTTATTTTCAAAGTGAAGAAACTCCAGATTGGTAAGTCCAAATAGAGGTCTGACCTCTGTTATTTGGTTATTGGTGAGGTAAAGCCAAGTCAGATTGGTAAGAGATGAAAGAGGACTAATATCTGTTATTTGGTTACCGCTGAGGTCAAGCGCAGTCAGATTGGTAAGAGAGGAGAGAGGACTGACATCTGTTATTTGGTTATTGGTGAGGACAAGCGCAGTCAGATTGGTAAGAGATGAGAGAGGACTGACATCTGTTATTTGGTTATCAACGAGGTCAAGCTCAGTCAGATTGGTAAGAGAGGAGAGAGGACTGACATCTGTTATTTGGTTATCCCTGAGGTAAAGCCAAGCCAGGTTGGTAAGAGAGGAGAGAGGACTAACATCTGTTATTTGGTTGTTGTCGAGGAAAAGCGTAGTCAGATTGGTAAGAGAGGAGAGAGGACTGACATCTGTTATTCGGTTCTCCCTGAGGTCAAGCCAACCCAGATTGGTAAGAGAGGAGAGAGGACTAACATCTGTTATTTGGTTGTTGTCGAGGACAAGCTCAGTCAGATTGGTAAGAGAGGAGAGAGGACTGACATCTGTTATTTGGTTATTGGTGAGGAAAAGCACAGTCAGATTGGTAAAAGAGGAGAGAGGACTAACATCTATTATTTGGTTATCGATGAGGTAAAGCTCAGTCAGACTTGACAGAATTTTATCAGCTTGAGAACAATTACTTGTACCTGCTTTTTTTAACAGTACCTCGACTGTTTTTCTTAAAGAGGCTGATAAACTGGTTCGTTGGAGACACCACTCTCTAAAAGAACTCCCCAAACTGGGTTGGGCAGCTATAGCAACTCCATATCCCCATCCCCACAGACTTAAAAAGAGAGCAAGTACGCTAATCCGTTTCATTTTACTTCTTTTTTGACATCTTTTACCCCCAGATTATTGCACCTAGAGGTTTTATTAACTGACGTAGAACGCGAACAGCTTAGAGCGATCGTAAATGCTTAAACCTTAACGTAGACTGCACATAGTAACTATGTGCAGTGTATTGATTTGGTTTGTTTCCAATAATGAAAATTCTCGCGTCTCTTACTCTTATGTTTATTTCTTAGGATGTCTGTTTTTTCTAAGTCTTTTTTTTCTTTTTGTGGAAGAATCGTCAGCATAGAGTAGCGTAGTGCTGATTTCGCTAAAAAATTCATTCAGGTCACCAGCAGAAGGCGTAGTTATCTGTCCTCCTACTATTTGCTCTAGTTCTTCCATTTCAAGTTCTCTAAATGAGAATGCTTTTTCTTGCTCCAATTTAGAAAAAGTAGTTATTTGGGTTTGATTTTTCATTTTCCCCTTCCTTCAGTTGTTCGTCATTTTCGTAGAGACTATCATTAAACATTGTAACCAAATCTTGTAAAAAAGCCCCCATCCCTAGTGCTTACTGAAGGCAATTTAGACTTTGTGCCAGAGTGGAAACATTTAGAAATTTCTTTAGATGAGTTAAATCAGATGCTAATGTCTGGTGAGATTACACCTGAAATTGAGCAACGGATAGGTGAAGAAGATACGCAATGGCTTAGAAAATGGTTGCGCCGATTTAGAGCTGGTGAAGCAGTGTGTGAGCATGCTCCGCTCTAAGCATCTAGGGCGGGTTTCGCATTATTTATTACTTACCCTTAAAACCGAACAAAATCAAACAGAATAAGCGTAATCCACACAGCTATTGTGTGTAAAGTACTCAAAGATTAATTTATCTTACTCAGCTTTGCCATAAAAACTTCAGGGCAAGCCCTGGCGTTAACTGATGAGGTCGCAAATAATCATTGCCCACCTGCAACTTAGCTAGGTGGGCTTATAGTTTCTACTCAATTAGTTTTCCCAGCGAGTGGGAAGACAGACACTAATGGTGGTAATACACAGATTACAAGTTTCCATTCAATTAGTTTTCCCAGCGAGTGGGAAGAGTTCGTTCAGGGAGCCTTACCCAGTAAAGGTTTCAGCCCTCGAATCGACACCAGTCCTAAAATCATACCGTATCTTCCTAAAAATTGAGCCAAACACCCACTTCAAACCCTCTGTGTGTAAGGCATCGACACCACTTAACGAAAAACATGACGTTTCAGCGATTCGCTGAGTGGTGTCGATAGTCGCTTTTGTTATACCTAGTAACTGTAACAATTTAACTACAAGTGTACAAAGTACAGGTGACGAAGGGTGACCAAAAACTGGAACCGCTTCGCTCGGATTTTTGCTGTCAGCACGCGCCAGTGATTGATTCTTAATATTCAAAGATATCGAAGCGCGGCTGCCAGTCGCAGGCTCAAAAATCCGTTCCAGCCTTACGCCAATTCCCACTCCATATCCGCAAGTTTGGTGATTTGATACTCCTCATTAGTAGTACTCCAGTGATACTCAAGCGGAAAACCTTCTTGATGGAATTCTTCACCAGATTTCCCTGTGGTATCAATTTTGTTAATTGTAGCTTCTTTGATGTATTGTTTTAATATTCCACCTACGGAAAAAAGTTTCAATCCATGCAGTTGACGTAAAATGAAAACACCGCATAAGCCTCGCATATCGTTGGGCTTTAGTGCATATTTACTGACCTCAAAGATTGCATTTGTTAACCCTTTTTCGGACTCTGAGTAGACACGTCTAACATCAACAACAGGCTTATAATCTAGCTTTGCAGCCAGCTTCCATCGTGCAACCCACCCCAAATGGTCAATCATATTAGCAAAGTAAGAAGGCTCTACAATCAACAAAGCATGAATGTGAGGATGCACTTCTTCAGTAAAGAATTCGTGCCAGAGCTTGTTATCAAAGTCTGTTATTAGATTCTTAATTTTTTTAATTGTTTTAGAACCATAACGACCCACATAAAATCCTGAATAGTAGCAATCACTAGACCTAGTAACCTCAACGGTTTTCAAGTAACCCACAGCCGGAAAGTCAGGAAGCTGGCTAAAACGATTCCAGCCAGCCTGAAGTTTAGATATTTGCGTTCTAAGGTCGGATTGGTGACAATTCTTTACAGTCAGTGTGAGAAAAATGGCTTGAAGATTCGGACAGTCAGTGAAAAGGCGCTCAACCCCCTGAAAAACTTTGTAACGAATCTTTGAGGATTTGATACGCCAACAGATTGCACAGGTACGCTGGTAACAGCAAGGGCAGTTTAGGCAATACGACTGCTTGTGATCATGATCATGGGGAGTGAATAGAGGGGTGGGTTAGGGTGGTGAAATTACGAGCTAATGAGCTGGCGCTAGATGGCAAATAAGGAGCAGCTTGCAATACTCAGCCAGGGAGTAGAGGCTTGGAATGATTGGCGAAAGCAGAACCCTGATGCCAGAGTAAACCTCCGAGGTCATTCTTTCAAAGGAAAAGACCTCTCCCAAGTAAACTTCAGTCATGCCAATATCCAAGGGGCAAACTTCACTAATGCCAAGCTGATAGGTGCCAACTTCAGTGGTGCGAAAGCTGGACTACAACGGTGTTGGACAATTAGTTTGCTAGTGATGTCGCTGCTGCTATTGCTCTTATCGGCACTTATTGGGGTACTATGTGGTGCTTACTTAGAAGCTCTATTCTCTGCACCGTTTTCAGTGCCTAATATTTTCTCAGGTGCAGTCATTTTATTAATTTACATCTTGTTTTTGGTGAATTTTTTCCATTCTAAATTAATAAAATCTATAATAATAGTCGCTGTTCTCATTGTTACTTATATTTCTATTGCAATTGTAGGTACATATTTAATTAGTAGCACTATTACTGTGGTGGGAGATATTACTAAATTATCATCTTCCGCTACTTTTGCTAACGGCAAACCTGTTGTTATAAATCCTATTATTGGAGGAACTTCTGGTATCGTTAGCACTAGCTTTGCTAGTAGTGTCTTTGCAGTCTCCGGTTTTACTCCTATTTTTATTACTGCTGTTGTTATTAGTATTATTGGGTTAGGAATTACTGAAATTATTCTTAAAATTCCTGTTACATTTATTGTTATTCCTATTATAGTTTTTGCTAGCAATCAAGCTTTTCATGTCAGAGGTATTGCGGATATTGTGAGTTTCGCAACTCAATATTTAGGCGGTTATATAGCTTCTACTCTTACACCAAATAAATACACAAGTTTTGCTACTTCTTATGGTTTTGTTCACTCTACAAGTGATTTATATATAACCACTAAGGTTGTTGCTGTAACAATAATATTATTGAGTGCTTTTATTGCCCAAAAAATATTGTTATTACATAAAGATTATATCTTATTTCGTAAAATTTTAATAGCAGTTACTGCTACTGGTGGAACCAATTTTAATGGAGCTGATTTAACAGACGCAAATTTTACTCACGCAAAGCTTAAAAGTACGAACTTTAGGAGAGCTATCCTTACCAGAAGCCGTTGGTATCAAGCAAAAGGGCTGGAATACATACGCCCTGGAACAACCTACCTTGAAAAAGTACCAGTGCGGCTATTAGTGATCACAGGAAAGGGGCAGAACAAAAGCTTTGAACACTTTGACCTTCAAGGCGTTAATTTAGAAGGTGCTAAGCTATCTGGTGCTAACTTTATTGGAGTAAATCTGAACAAAGCTAACTTAGAGAATGCCGATTTGTCGAAAGCGAATCTGAAGCAAGCCCAGCTAGACCAAGTAAAGTTAACTGGAGCTTGTTTGACTGGAGCTTGTATAGAAAACTGGAATATTAACGGTACTACAAATCTTGATGATGTAGTTTGCGACTACGTGTATCTACGAGAAAATCAACAGGAACGCCGCCCACATAGCGGAACTTTTACACCAGGAGATTTAGCAAAACTCGTTCAAGATTCTTTAAATACTGTTGACTTAATCTTTGAAAAAGGAGTCGATTGGAAAGCTTTTACTTACTCATTTCACAAAACACAAATTGAAAATGAAGGAACTCCACTAGCTGTACAGAGTATTGAGAACAAAGGAGATGGAGTTGTTCTAATCAAGGTTAGTGTTCCTCATGATATAGATAAAGGTAAAATCTTTAATGATTTTAGGCAGGCTTATGAATTTGCACAAGAAGCATTAGAATTATCATATAAATCAAGATTTGAAGATAAAGAAAAAGAAATAAATCGCTTATTTTATTTAGTCAATCAATTACAGAATCAACTAAGTGAGGTTCCCAAAGTAATGTCAGAAGCTAACAAACAGTATACTTTTCATGCTCCTGTTGGCAGTGTTGAAAACCAAGGTAATATCGCTAGCTCTGGAAATCAAAACAGTATCGGTAACGCCGCTGGAGAAGCCCAAGCCGAACTGAAAAGCATCCAGCACATCCACAACTACGCTCCAGAACAAAAGCAAACGCTAGCTGAAGCAGCAGCAGAAATTCAACAACTGCTAAAGAAGCTAGAAACACAGGGGTATAGCCCTGAAGCTGCTCAACAAAAGGTTGCAGATGATTTGGCAGCAAAAGCTAAGCAAGATTCTACAGTGAAAGAGAAATTGGTGAAATGGGGACAATCTTTAGGTGATGCTGCTGCCAAAACTACTGTGACTGAAGCAGCGAAAGAGGCTTTAAAGTTGGCTTTGAGATTATCAGGGATACCGATTCCGTGAGGCTGTATCTCAAAACCTCGTAGGAATTAACCGCAGCTGATTATGGGATTGAGCCGAGATACGTGTAAAAAAGTGCAAGATAGCCCTCAAAGTCTTACAGGATAAAGGTTTTATTGAGGGGTGTTTGAACGGCAAAAAGTCTCAGAAGGTTTCGACAGAATCAATGTTTCAGCTTCTCGTTGCACGATTTCGCACGTATCTCGGCTCAATCCCACAATCCTAATCAACTGCCCAGCCACCTGATTGAAGCTGAACAGTTAGCCGCTCAAAACCTCAAGCCCAAAGGGAACGCGATCGGATGTTTGAAGCGAAGTAAAGATTGGGTATGGCTTTTTGACTCATCCGATGTAGAAGTCATCAACCCAGAACTACCCCCCATTTACACCTGGAATAATCGCCCAAAAGACCTGAAAACACCAAACCAGCTCTACCGATATAATCGGAAACTGGGAGACAAACCCCACGGTTGTATCCGGCACGAGGGAGACTGGCTGTTTCTTTACCGTTGGGAAGAATGCCCCATCGATGATGAATCTCTACCACCTTACCGTGAGTACGGGACAGCCCCCGAATTAAAGACGCTCACGCAGCTACTGAAGGAGAACCTTGTTCCCCGCGATGATGCCCAGCCCCGTGGCTTTTTTCGCACTTGGATTGGAGTTGAGTGGAAGACAGTTTGGCTTTATCACGCCGATGATTGTGATTGGGAGGCTCCCGATAACTTTCTGACCAAGGGGACGCTGCGCGATCGCGCAAGGTCATGAACGGTATCTGGAGGAAAGAAGTAAACGCAAGGCACAGCAGCAGCGATGTCTTAGGTGTGCTTCTGGATGTGCTACTCGCCAAGGTTTCCTATGTGCCATCTATCCGATGGGGTTGGAGGATTGGCAGATACCCTGTGATGATTTTGTGGCTAGAAGTTAAATCCGATTACGCAGGGCTGTTTCATTCGCTATATGGGGCAAGTCCCCAAAGCCTGCCATAGAGCCATGTTTGAGCATTTGTAATTGAGCGAAAACCCAAAATTCTCAAAAGATTGATGGCGATGGTCAGGAGGATGGATAGGTTCGTGACCGCTTGAAAGTGGCAAATAGGAGATAAATCCTCTTTAAAAATAGCATCTTTAACCCAGTGGAGTTGGTTCTCAATTTGGAGCGTGACCTCTGATTTTGGCAGCGAAGGTTTTGGCATTCGATTGACGACTGCTCAAATAATAGACAGTCTGATCGACAGGTTTGGATTTTCGCGTGCCAATACGTTGGACTTGGATAAAACGTTGACTATTGAGCCAAGCCGATTTGATGTTTTCAGGAAGTGAAAAAACAGAAATAGTTCGTTGAATTCTACGACCTCGACTCTTATCGTATTCAATATATTGACTGAGAGGTGGAGTAGTTATCGCCAAGTCATGTAAGGTTTTACGGAGAGTTTTCTGATTCTTTTTAACAGTGATTAAATAATCATTGTTGCCATCGATAATGTTTTGGACAGTGGTTTTTTGGCAGTGGATAGCATCGAGAGTGATAAGTTGATGAAAAGAGTTGAGATTGCGGATAATGCCTTGAGCTGTCTGAGTTTCAGGCTTTGTGATTTGTTGGCGGCTGTCCATTGCCAGGACTAATCCATTATCTTGACAGTCCGCTTGAAACAATGGAAACGAAGTTTCGTTTAGAGCGGGAATAGTATCGCAAGGTAGAGCGTAAAGCTTTGCCATCAATGGTCAGGCAATCAGTGGGAGGGTTGGCAAGAGTTAATTGAGATGCCCATTGATTAAATGCGTTAATAAGTTGCTGCCAATCTAACCCCATCAGCACTCTTCTAAATGTTGAATAAGAGGGTCTAGATGGATGACGAATACCACAGGAACGACCCAACTGATAGGAGTGATGTTTCGCGAATCTGCCCAAAGCTCGATAGGTTAAGTGTTTAGTCATCAAACCGAGAATAACTAAGAGGAGAATGAACCAAAGAGGGTGTCGCCTGCCGCTTTGAGAGCGGAAATCTTTAATCTGTTTAAGAGCTTCAATTAAACCATTCATATAATTAACTGCCTAGAGAATAATCGACGTTTATGATTTTACTACTGATTGATGGCGTTGTCTTTGGGCGATGAGAGCAGAGAATGAAACAGCCCGGAAGGGATTACGTTTGATAATGTTGCAACGATTATGCAACGATTATGGGGCAAAAAACACCATAAATGCAACGTGATCCACTTGCGTTAGCAGGGCTGTTTCATTCTAATAATGGGGCAAGTTCCCAAAGCCTGCCATAGAGCCAGGTCTGGGCGTTTGTAATCAGGGCTGTTTCATTCTATTAAACTGAAGTTCCCCCAGCCAAAAAATCAAAACTGCCTCACCGTGCGGCTTTCGGCGATTTTTTAGCCGCTCTACATGGGTACAATCGCTGAAACCTTGATGTAGCGTGGGTTCCCGTCGATCTCTTGTCTACTGCAAAAATAGCGCGATCGCACTATTTTTGCAAGGGCTACTTATGTACGGTTTTTGAGGGGTTTGAGCGCTCAAACTACTACGGGATAAGGCTTTAGCCTGGGTGTAGTACATCCGCACGGGGGGAACTTCAGTTTAAAGTTAACAATTTCTTCCGGGGCTGAATGAATTATTTTTATCACCTCTAAAGCCAAATCAGCCATTTCTTTAGCGCGGGGATCTGGCATTAATTTTAATTCGATTAACTCATTGAGTAGTTTAGCGGCTTGAATGCCAGATTTTAACAAGGCTTCTTGGTATTCTTGTTGTAAGGTTTTAGAGGGAGTGGGGATTGGGTTTTGGTCGGTTTTATTTTGGATATTGGTATCTTCCATAATGTTCACTTATTGTCAAATTAGTTTGAACTCAGATCATCATTTCACCTGATTGTAATTGGTCATTATATCATTGACCTATCTAGGGAATTGATAAATAATACCTCCTTCATCAGTCGCTTCAAAATTGGCGTTTAGTTGTTTAGCTTTTTCATCTAAGTATTGTTGAGCTTCTTCGATAGAAATTTGGGCAGAAGCAGCAAAGCCTGTAACCGTTATTTTTCCTTGATTTTGTTGTATTAAATGCAACAGTAGTTGTTCTTTTGCTAAATTCAATTGTTCAAGTTTTTTTTGATTTTGTTGACGTAAACTCCAGATAAGCCATGTTCCCATAGCTGCTGACGGTAAACCAAATAGAACAATTGTAGCTAATGCTCCTTCTTTATCTTTTTTAGTGCTATTAGGGTTCGCTAAGTCTATAGTTCCTAGTAGTAAAATAGATAGACTAATTATCAATAAACAACCTGCAGAAAAAGCTTTAATTTTTTTCATTACTTTGTAAAATATTACTTTGCTTTATTTTTGTAAAACTAGAGATTTTGGGTGAATCATGGATAAAGCTGGCGAGTTTTAACATTTTCTACTCCCACGCCAATATTGATACCTATAGCCATCCCGTTCTTACCCTTAACTTTTCCATCTACGTTAACACCAAGTCGCTCAGTTTCAGTGAATACCAACTTAAACTCTAATTTAGAATCTAACTTCTCGAATTCCTTTTTCACAAGCTCCAACACGTCACTAGGATTAACATTTTCAGTAGGAGTATTTGTGAAGTAGCCTGCTAGATTTTGTGCCAAGGTATTCAAGTTGCTTACACTATAGCTTAGTGTTGCATCAAGAGTGCCTTTTACACCTAGCGATTCATAATAATTAAGTATTGACTGAATATTTGTAGCCTCAGAATTGGAAATTAATGTTCTGAATAGTTGAGGTTTAAAGTTATTCATGCTTAATGAAGCCTTCAATTCTGCTCCTAGTTTACTTGGCAAAATTTGGTCAGTTTCATCTAGATAAATTAATTCTAAGAATAGTTTACCGGATAAAGAACCAGAACCTCCTAAGTTGGATAAATTACCAGCAGATATTTGTGCTGATGCTTCGCCCTTGAGCATGGCAGCAAGTGTAAGAGTCTTTTCATACTGCCCTTGATCATTTTTTTTGATTTCAAAAGTTTCGCTGAATTCGTTACTTAGTTTACCTTTGATTCCACCTATATCTCCCTTAAGTAAATCGAATGAAGCTTCTCCTCCTAATCCTATTGTGAACTTTAATGAGGTGATATTTTTACTAAAAGCTATTGGGGTTAGGCTTTGTGCAATATTGCTAAAGGGTGCAGGTAAAGAGGCTGACAAACCGTAAGATGTTAACAAACCGACTAAACCACCAAGACCTTCACATTCATTTCCGTCAGCGGTAAAAGTGTAAGTTGTGCTTACGGAGCCTTTTAAACCTCCTTCAAGGCTGACACCACTACTATCTTGCTTGCCATTTTTTTCTGATGTTTGATTCGAGGAACCTGTTAATTGTTGCCAAGCCTTAAAGTTGTTACCGCTTGGCAGGTCAACATCAACATCAAGATTACTTGTGCCAGCTTCTTGAGTCAGGTATAGTAACCCATCACCAATAATAGCAACGTTGAATGTTTTACCCTTGCGACTAATTTCCACGCTCGAATCTCGACCAATCTTTAAGTTAGCAGGTACACCCACTTTATGTAATGGAACTGTCGCATCAACCTCAGAATTTAATTTGATAGCGTTTGTTCCACCAGAAATTTCTGGCAAAGCTTCCTTAACGCACGGACTAACTGTTTCTCCAAGTGCTTTACATACATTTCCCTTAGCCTCTTCGACTTCTTTAATAACTGAATTGTTTAGCTTATCTAGTGTGTTATCTACTAACGGTGAAAAGTCCCTTAATACCTGCCCATATAGTGTGAAATTTAAAAAACTATTCCACAACCATTTTTTGCTATTGTTCCGCTTGTCTTGAACCCAATTCCAACCTTTGTCTATTTTTTTACTAGCCCAACTTACTCCTTGAAATACCTTATCTAATGCCCAATTACCAACTTCACCCGCCTTATTCTTAGTCCATTCCCAACCCGCTTTAATCCCATCACCTGCCCATTGGAGAGCATTACCACCTAATTCTCCTAGCTGTTGGACGCCATTCCACGCTTGAGAACCTTTCTCCTTAACAAAGTTACCAACAGCCGAACCTGTTTCTTGTAGCCAATTTAAGCCTTGAGAGCCTTTCTCCTTAACAAAGTTACCAACAGCCGAGCCAGTTTCCTGTAACCAATTTAAGCCTTGAGAACCTTTCTCCTTGACAAAGTTACCAACAGCCGAGCCAGTTTCCTGTAACCAATTTAAGCCTTGAGACCCTTTCTCTTGTATCCAACTCGTTGCACCTGATGCTTTCTCTGATAACCAATCTAAACCTGCGGAACTTTTCTCTTGTATCCAACTCGTTGCACCCGCAGCCTTGTCTGATAACCAACTGAATGCACCCGAACTCTTTTGTTGTACCCAATTCTTCGCACCAGAAACCTTATCCCCCAACCAGGAAACAACGTTATTAGCTTTGCCTTGAACACCGGAAACCAGCGAACTGACTTGACCACCGAGCCATTCTAAAATCGAGCTGCCTTTAGACTGGATAGTTGAAACAGCACTTTGTCCTTTTGCCTCTAACCCACTGACAAAAGAACCCGCCTTTTCCCCAACAGCATTCACCGCACTGTTTCCCTTTTCGGTGAGCCAATTTTTAGCCGTCTCACCTTTTTCTTGCATCCAGTTAAACGCACTGGTTCCCTTTTCAGTCAGCCAAGATGTTGCGTTATTCGCCTTATCAGCCACAAAGGTTTCGGCGCTACTGACTTTTTCACCCATCCAAGAGGTGGCACTGTTGGCTTTTTCACCTATCCAAGAACTAGCACCATTAACCTTTTCTCCCAGCCAACTAAAGGCTCCTCCGGTTTTTTCATCAATCCATGTCCCCGCACTATTAGCTTTTTCCGATAACCAATTCGTTGCGGCTCCAGCTTTTTCGGTGGCAAAACTGGTGGCATTATCAATCTTTTCTCCCACCCTAGATTTAGCTTCCCCAACTTTACCCTGGAAGCTTGTCCAGCCTTCTGAGGCTTTACCTGTTAGGGTTGTCCATTTCTCATTTAGATAATCCCCTGCACTGGTAACAGACTGGTCAACCGATGTTTTAAATTGTTCTCCCTGTTGTTGCAGTTGTGTACCAACATCCTGGGCTTTTTGGCTAATTCCTTGCCATCCCTGTTCAACTCTTTGCGTGACAGGATCTGCCTTGCCTTCAATGCTAGCCCAAACTGATTCAGCCCCTGCTTTAAGAGCTTGCCATTCTGCTTGTAGATCTAGGATATTACATGATACTTGGGCTTCTAGTTGTTTTGCCTCGGCTGAAGCCCCATGAAGTTTAGCGATCAACTTTTGAGCTTTCGCCATGTATGTCTGGGAAAACTGCTGGGCTTCTGTTTCTACAGCAGTCATTTCCGTTGTGGCACTATTTTCTAGCTCAGTCCAATTACTTTCAATCTCACCTTTGCCTTCAACGGCTTTATTTTCTAAATTAGTAACTTTATCAGTAACTTCCGTTTCGACTTGTTGCTCTTTAGCCGTCGTTTCTTGTTTTAAGCCAGTTTCTTCCCCTTGTAACTCAGAGGCTTGGGTTTGGGCATCGGTTTGGAGTTCTGTACCTTTAGCTTGACTCTCGGCTTCGACTTCAGTTCCTTTGGCTTTGACTTCTGACTGAAGTTCAGTTCCTTTCGTTTGTTTATCAGCTTCGAGTTCAGCGGCTTTAGCTTGTTTATCGGCTTCGAGTTCAGCGGCTTTAGCTTGTTTATCAGCTTCAAGTTCAGCGGCTTTGGTTTGCTTATCGGCTTCTAATTCATTCCCTTTAGCGTCTTTAGCGCTATCTAATTCATTTCCTTTCGTGTTTTTATCAGCTTCTAACTCATTGCCTTTGCTATCCTTGTCCGTATCTAGCTCATTGCCTTTAGTATCCTTGTCTGCATCCAGCTCACTACCCTTGGTTTGCTTGTCATTATCTAACTGATTTCCTTGCTCTTGTTTTGTCCCATCAACTTGAGATTGCTTATTATAGTACTCACTTTGTACCTCACTCTTCTTCCCAGCAGCATCACCTTTAAGGGAATCAAAAATACCTTTTGCCCAATCAAACGGATTTTCCAGTAAATCGCCTTGAACAACTTGACCCGATTTTACTTGTTGTTCATCAACTGGCTTAACGGCTACATTACTTTCAGCACCTTTGGCTGCAACCGCTGGTTCTGCGGATTTTACCGATTCCTCAACATTCTGTTCTGTCTCCTGTTGCTCAATTTCAGGGGTTTCAGGTTCTTGAGGTTCGGGTTCTTTGGCTTTCGGTTCAGGTGCTTCCTGAACTTCTGCTTCCGGTTGAGGTTCAGTTTCCGGAAGTGCTTTATCCTCTGGTTGTACTTGGGGTTGTTCGGGTTCGGCTGGTTCCGGAGGTTTAGTCGCCGACTCAGGAGTGTCTTCTTGGCTGGGTTCAGCCGGAGTAACATCTGCTGCTTTGTCTTCTACTGCGGGAGTTTCAGCCGCACCATCTTTAACATTAGGAGTTTCTGTCGAAGGAGGAGTTTCTATCGCAGGTTTCTCAATTTGCTCAACTTGCGGCTGAGGTAAGGGTTCAGATTTAGGTGCATTTGTCCCAGGTTGAGGAATCGCCGCAATTTTTTGTTGGGCTTGCTGCAATACTTGTTCTAAAGCCGCTTGAGGTTCTTGACTCGGATCAATCGTTTGAGCAGCACTCTGATCAGTATTATGCATCTGATCCTGCTGCTGTTGCCACATAGCCGTTAAAGATGTCCCCTGATTGGCTTGACTTAAATCAGGAATTTGGATACCTCCAGCACCCGTATTGGCTGTTTCCGTATTAGCCGGAGTTTCAGCCGCTTTTCGGTGGGGTTGAGTTTTCCCTTCAGTATCAGTCGCTGCGGATTCGGCTTTGGGTTGAGGCGCAGTACCTTCTGTCTCTGGTTTAGCTTCTTTTGTGGGTGCTGGGGTAGCTGGGGATTCAGTTGAATTATCTTGTGCTTTGGGTGTGGTGGCTTCGGGTTTTGGTGCTGGCGCAACTTCAGGTTGAGTTTCAGTATCTTGTGCTTCTAGTTTGGCGTCTGTGGTGGGTTCGGCTTGAGGAGGCGGTTCTATTTTCCCTTGGGGTTGATTCGACGATTGGGGTTCAGCCGGAGCAGGTTTTTGTACCTCTTGAGTCTCTGTCTCTGTGACTAACGGCTTATCCACCTTGTCTTGTGCAACATCTGGTGAAGTTTCCGTTAGCTGAAATTCTTTTCCTTTGGCTGTTTGAGTATTAGGCGGTGGAAGTTCTTTAGCCGGAAGTGGCGGGGAATTCTTATCTACAGATATTTTATACGGATTTTTGTTGGATGTAGCTGGAGACTCCTGCTCCTTAATCGTCTTAGCTGGTAGCGTCGGAGTGAGGTTATCTCTCTGTAACGATAATGGGTTTTTATTCAAACCCCTAGCACCCGCTATATCAGCTTTCGCCTGGATAGTCCCCGTGTGCTTTTCCTCTTCTTTCTCTTTGTGTTCCTGCTCACAGGCGGAACATGAGCGCTGAACCGTTTCCTCTTCCTGACTCTCTGTCGCTTCAGCTTCTGAAACGTCTGGCTGTTGAGTGTTATTTTCTAACCCTGCATTAGCGGACTGTTCCTGTACAGGTTGCGGGGGTGGTGTTTTGGGTGCATTAACCGGGACATTAAGACCGTTATAGCCGACAAAAGCTGACTGCTCCAGTTTCTGTTGTAAAAACGCCCTCTGTTCATCCGGTGAGCGTCTTACCACAGGTTCCTGGGGTTTCGGAACTTGGAAACGGCGTCGCTGCAACGGATTCGGCGCGGACTTGCGACTCAAGGGTGAGAAATTTGGTTTGCGGATGGGTTCCCGATAAGACATGACCAGAAGTTACCCTGATTGACGCTGGTCTTTTCTGTCCTTCCCAGGAGGCGCGATCGCGTCTATGAGATGGGTAGCAGAAAATATCTTTAACCATATCCCCAAAGAGCATAGCATTCTACCCCGCTTCAGAAAAGTTAACCAACGTGCGATCGCTTCGTGAGTTTTCTGAATCGGTTGTGCAGGTGCGATCGCATCCGATTGTGCCAGTTAAATCCCCGGTGTCTTTTTCCTTATGCCAGTTCTGACTCCCATTGCCCAATGATTGACCGTCGTTCCGGAGATAGGAGCCGCGCTGCCTGACGGAAAGCTTCCCTGGAGGGGATTGACTGTCGCAGGATTCTAAACACCTCTAAAGAGCAGGATTGAAGATACCCAGCAATGTCTTGGATGGAGTCAGGCTCTCTTGATTTATCGGCGATATCTGGGAGGGTCACTGTTGTATCTCCCTCAAACCATGCTGCCAGGGTTTGACGACGTCAATGTTTATCCTGAGAAGCGATCGCACTCTGATCGCCTCAAAGTTCTAGGTGATTTGTCGGCTATGTCAGAGGAGAGCGATCGCACTTAAAAGATTTTATTCCATCTTCTTTTATTCGTTGCTTTTTTTAACAGCTTGTAGCTTACCTCCTATATGCCTTTTCAAGAGCCAGCCAATTCCTAAAAGAGTCAACCCCAAAGTAGAGCTAGGTTCCGGAACTGAAGTAGATGGACGCTTGGAGTAGGTTACATCTCCAGCACCAGCACCTTGCGCTGTATCATAGGCAAAAAATGCCTCATCTAAAGAAAAGAAGCCGGGAATAAAAGAGAACGAATTATTAACTGGAAAATTAACAGAAAAACTCAGACCTAAGAAATCACCATCAACGAATGCCGCCTCAGAACGGAAAAAGGAAGAATCGTCAGTTTCACTGAAATCAGTATCCAAAAAATTAAACGCGATAGTGGAAACGTCTAAGAACTCTTCCCCAGCTCCCATCAGTTCAGAGTCATCATAGCTGAAAAAACCTAAGTAGTTTTCGTTAACCAAAGAACCCGAATCAACGAAAACTTCAAAATCATAGGTGATAGAAGTCGCTTGAGCGGGGTTGGTATCAATCACGGCGAAGCTCAGGGCTAGACCAGCCGTGGTTAGTGCCAATTTTTGGAAGGTGTTAGTCATTGGGTTCTCCTTGGTAATTTGTGGTGTTTGATACAACATTCGTTCCGCTTACAAACTGATTTGTTTGAAGGACGTATTCCCTGGAAGTCAAACTTAGAACACGAAGTTATTAGTATTATTCAGAACAGCAACAGTAACGTTTTCAACTAAAATGAAGGGTCGAGAACTTCCAGAACCACTGGAGCCATCTGGATCAAGCTGAACCAGAGTATCAGATCCCCGTGCGCCAAACTCAACGTAGCCATCAGCGATCGCGTCTGAACCAAAGTAGCCCAGGCTATCGAGCAGTTCGGTGAGGACAATTTTGTCACTACCCACTTCAAAGTCCTTGATGATATCACCAGCATCCACGAAACTGGTATAGACGAATTGGTCGTTACCACCACCGCCTGTGAGAATATCTCGGCTTTGTAAACCAACTAGGCGGTCAGCTCCATCATTACCAGTGAGAACATCACGACCTGGTGTACCTGTAATTTCATTGACATCAACTGTAAGGGTAACGGTAGCTTGGTCATCCTCATTGGGGTTATTGTTACCGGGAATAGAATCAGGATCTGCTTCGTTGACAGCCGTTACTTCAGCCGTGTTGATGATAGCTCCAGCCGCATCAACGTTAGCAGTAATCCTCAGGGTGCGGCTGAGATTATCTCTGAGATTGCCTACATCCCACACACCTGTGGTGCTGTCATAGGTTCCCTGTACAGTAGAGGCGGAAACAAAACTCAATTCCGAGGGAAGTAGGTCAGTCACCTCAATGCCACTAGCAATACCAGGTCCTTTGTTCGTGAGAGTGAGGGCAAAGGTAATTTGGTCGCCTACGTCGGGATTGGGGTTGTTTACAGTCTGAGTCAATTCTAGGTCAGCAGAAGCAGGTGTGACTGACTCAATAGTTTTCGCCGTTATGAGTTGATTATCGAATGGATTGAAGTCTGTTTCATTACTGGTTACGTTGGTAGTGCTGATGAGATTGCCAGCAGCAATGGAGTTAACGGTGAGGTTGACTGTCGCACTTTCACCGCTATCTAGATTTCCTAAGTTGGCTGTAACTACACCATTAGAGATACTAATTGGATTGGTGTTGCTGGGACGATCAATGAACCCCGAACCGATAAAAGTGCCAGGATTGGCAGAACTGAGTTCGCTATCAACAGCTTGAGGAATAGTATTGTTGGGCTCATCGAGTACAACCTGACGAACCGTTCCCCCACTACCAAGATTGATTTCAATGTCGTAGTTACCTGAAGAAGAACCGGGATTGCCGCTACCTTCAACAAAGGGATTGTAATTGAAGTTTGAAAAGTTACTTATCCCAACGTAGTAAGTGCCAGAAGAGAGAGCTGTAAAGTCAATATAGGAATCCAGTGAAGAGTTTTCGCCAGGAGCAGGAGTATCGTCACTAACCGCTACTTGATTTCCAGCAGAGTCGAATAGTCGTAGAACGGAGTCTAGAGAAGAGCCAAATTCGTCTGCGTCAATATCAATAGTTACCTGCTCCCCTGCATCAATCTGGAATTCGATCAAGTCTACAAAGTTCAGCTCAAGATCGGGAATATCACTGGTAGCCGAAATAACGTCGAATACAGATGGCAAGTTTTCTGTAAGGACTACTCCTGTGGCATTGCCAAGACCATTGTTGGTAACAGTAAGAGTGTAATCAAAGGTATCCCTTAATGCTACTGCGCCCGAAGTATCAGTACGAGTTACTGCAAGGTCAGGCAATATAGGTGCGATGACATCAGTAGATAAGCTGGCGAAGTCATTGGTTGTATCGGGGTCAGTTGTGTCGCTGGTAACAACTGCACTAGAGGTAATTGTTCCTGCTACCAGAGTGGGAGTAACAACGCTAATCTCAATAGTTCTACTTTCACCAGCACCTAAATCACCAAGGTCAAAGGTAAAGATATTATCTGTCTGCTCAGATGGTGTCAGGCTAGCAGAAGTAAAAATAACTTCTTCTGGTAGTGTTTCGACTAAAGTTACACCCTTAGAGGTCACTGAACTGTTGTTAGTTACTTCAATTGTGTAGGTTAGAGTTTCTCCTAAACCGATTGAGGTAGCACTAGCTGTTTGATTGACTGATAAATCGGCTATTTCTGGGGGTCGTAACTTGACTTGTCCTTTGGAATAACTGAAGACAGGTAAATGTTCATCATCCACAATTTTTGCATAGATGAAGTAATCTTCTTGAGGCACATTTTCAGTATTCCAAACGAAACTTCCCTCTCCATCAGTTTCCGCAAGATTATCTACAATGAGTACACCATCGAAACCTTGATTGTCCGTGTCGTAGAACAAGCTAATCGTTGCTTCCGAGTCAGCGTCAAAGGCATTCCATTGAATGGTTGCCTCTGTTCCACTGACATCTGTAGCAGGAGCAGTAATTTTAATTGTAGGAGTTGTTGAGCTACCTGAAACAAAAATATCATCAGCACTCAAGCTTGGTGCGCCTGTTAAGGTAGCGATCTGTTGTTGAGGAGCATCGCCAGTTCCATCTGGGTCGAAGAAAAGATTCCCTGTAGAAGGGTCATAGATAAATCGGTCGCTGCTATCAGCCGAAGTTGTTCCCAAGACAAACTGAGTTTCTTCTAGGGAAGCACCTGGGGTGAGATCACCGCCAAAACCAGCCGCCGAAACGACAATGCGATCGCCCTCACTTTTCTCAAAATCTTCTATCGTATCCACTCCTTCTGTGGTACTGCTGAACACAAAGCTGTCGCTACCAGTCCCGCCAGTCAATGTATCATTACCCACTCCACCGTTGAGAGTATCATTACCCTCTTCTCCATCCAGAACATCATCACCCTCTACTCCGTCAATAATGTCATTGCCAGAACCACCACTGAAAGCGTCATTGGTAGGAGTTCCAAAGATTATCTGGTCGCCAGCCGCAATATCAAGCTGAGTTGTAGCTTGCCAAATAGCGTCTGTCCAGCGAGTAGTAGCCTCCCAAGCTTCAGGAGTCCATTCTGTTGTTTCCTGCCATACATCCAGTGTCCATTGAGTAGTAGCCTCCCAAGCTGCATCGCTCCACTGAGTAGTAGCCTCCCAAGCTTCCGGAGACCAATAGGTTATAGCTTCCCAAGGACTATTAATTTGAGTTTGTTGAAGATTAATTTCAGTTGCTTCAACTGTGGCTATTGCCAGTAAATCTGATGAAAATGGCAAAAAACTGCCAAACCATTCCGTTGTAGCTTCCCAAGCATCGCTAGTCCAAGTTGTTGTAGCCTCCCAAAAATCGCTACCTAAAGTTTTGGTGGCTTCCCAAGCATCGCTAGTCCAAGTTGTTGTAGCCTCCCAAAAATCGCTACCTAAAGTTTTGGTGGCTTCCCAGGCATCGCTAGTCCATTCTTTGGTGGCTTCCCAGGCATCGCTAGTCCATTCTTTGGTAGCTTCCCAGGCATCGCTAGTCCAGCTTTTGGTGGCTTCCCAGGCATCGCTAGTCCATTCTTTGGTGGCTTCCCAGGCATCGCTAGTCCAGCTTTTGGTGGCTTCCCAAGCTTGATCTACCCACTTCGTCGTAGCATTCCAAGCATCAGTCGTCCAACTACTGATGCCATCCCAGGCATCCTCTCCCCATGCTATAACTGCATCCCAAGCATCTTCTCCCCATTGCTTAGCAGCTTCCCAAGCTTGCCGAACAGCCGCCTTAGCATATTCAATATTGAAATCATTAATTAAAGTGTAAAGAAGACCACCTATTGCTGTTCGAGCAGTTTCAGCAGTTCCTCTATTACGTAAAGCTACAGCGAGAGGAGGTCCTAATACTGGAATTCTTGATACAGCTAAAAGAAAAATAAAGTAATCTGGGTCTGGTAGATATGTAAATAATGGACTGTTTAGACTATTAACTGAAGAAAACGTTTCCTTACCTAAGTTTGATGGCTTGGTTGCCCCAGTCCTTTTATTGTTTTTAATAAAAACTGGATGAGTATGGGGACCTTCAATAGGAATTTGGTTAAAAGTAGAGAAAGTTTCGTTAAATAGAGTATATTGTCCAGGAATATATCGAAATCCTGCCAGACTTACAACATCGGTTGATGTTATGTAATGGGTGACCTTCTCGGCTCCCGCAAAACCATTAGCACCCGTGACTGAAATACCTGGAGCATTAAAGGTAACAACCTCACCCAATGCCCCTTGAGAAGAATAATCAGCCGCCACCCATTGAGTCAACGCACCACCTAGACTGTGACCTGTGATATGAGGTTGAAACAAAACAGTTGTATTTTCAGGATTGCTAACTTCCTGAAGCCATTGATTTAAATCGTCTCGGTTATTATCAAATTGTTTAAAACCAATACCTTTCGGGTTTAAATCATCAAAAGCATCCTGACCACTTGCCGTACCTCGAATTGCTAGAACTGGATCTTTTCCTTTATCGTAAATAGTTCCCGTAGCAAAAGTCCAGGAGGCATCTCGTGCTTGTAATTGATTAAGTTCCTTTAAAGCGTTTTGATAAATCTTTGAACCAGAATCGTCACCTTCGCCCAAAAATTCATCTAGCTGTGTAAGTATGCGATTCTTTTCTTTATCACTATCTTTAGCAATTTCTGCATTGACTGGATCGCTAATTAATACAAAGAAATTTTCATCTGAAGTTAATCCTACTGCTTGAAAATCTGTAGCAGTATCGTCAAAAATTTTATTAACTCGATAGCCTAAGTCTCCATAAGGAAATTTTCCGTCTAATTCATCTGCATCGCGTCCTTCTTTACCTTTCCAATCTCTATAAGCAGTATCTCTAGCAAAAATCTCAAAATCATCATCAGTTCCAAAAGTAACTGGATTATCTCCAAAGACAGTAATTTCAATGTCTTTACTCGTTTCACCGGCTGCAAACGTTAACGTTCCTTTGATAGGTTTATAATCTTTTTTATCGTTTCCAGTTATGCCATCTACAGCAGTCCCAACCAGGGTAAAATACTGGACAGTAGTTTCGACATCGCTGGCTTCTGAAAGAGTAACGGGAATTTTGAGCGTTGATGTTTGAGAATTTCCACCTTCAACAGCAACATAAGCATCTTGAATATTTAGCCCATTGCTGAATGTTTCAACCGTATAATTCCAAGCAGTTCCTGAATCATTAGTTGCTACAATTACTTCTAATTGATCCGAATCACCTTCAGGAATCTGAACTATTCCAGACCTACGACCACCGACAAATCCAGTTTCCAGAATATTTTTTCCTTCATACCGAATGATGAAGTTATCAGGGATACTAAAATGTTCGTAGCGAAAGTTGACTACTCCACCGCCATTTGAGTCCAGAGTAATTGTTTTCTGGCTTCCCTCAAAACCGCCGCTGTCTGAAACCGTCGCCTTCTCAATTTGGATAACTTGTCCATCTAATGTGATAGTAGCTGTATCATCCTCAGCCCTGAGCTGCTGTAGCTGGGCTTCATCTAAGGTTTCCCCCTGTACTAGCGCTGAAAAAATAGCCCCTTCATCACCTAACGCATCAGATGAATTAATTTGTGCATCAACGAAGTGACCAATTTCTTCTAATAATGTATGGGTAATAGCTAAAACGTTGGATGCGTTCTGAGTGATGTACTCTTGAGATAAATAAATCTTATTTGTTTCGATAGAAAATGCACTATTAGCACCTTGGATTTCTTCACCTGAGAGGATTTCAATTTCTGGCAATGAGGTGAAATCTTCCGATGCCCATTGTTGACGTAACCCCTCTGCTTTTTCTGTATTTACTAGATTACCAAACGCAATTGTTAGTTTTGTATAAAAATCAGGATTTACGGCAAAATTACTTAAATAGTCTTGTGCCTTAACAAGCAACTTTTCAGAAGTTAATTCGCCAACTTGCTCTATGTCAAATTTCATGGCTAGCCCTATTAATACCTCTAAGAACATAGATTAACTGTTCAATAGGCAATTTAAGATAAAGTTTTTATGAAGAGAGTTCAGAATTTCGTAAAGTTTTCATGAAGTTAAGTAGATTAGTCATGAAAAAGTACCTAGATTAACCTGAGTTCGATATAAGCAAATTAGCTAAAAACCGCTTTGAGAGAGAATTACATAAATTCATACACACCTGATACTTCTCAATAGCTGCCGCTAACCGATAACTATAAGAGGGAGAAGCTATCAATCTGTAAAATTCCGTGAAATTAAATTAATTTTTTTTACAAAAAGTATCAAAAATTAATTTAATATTAAATTAGAGAAGGCAGTTTAAAGACTGAAATAACAGGGCTGTTTCATTCGCTATATGGGGCAAGTCCCCAAAGCCTGCCATAGAGCAGGGCTGTTTCATTCTAATAATGGGGCAATTCCCCAAAGCCTGCCATAGAGCCAGGTCTGGGCGTTTGTAATTGAGCGAAAACCTAAAATTCTCAAAAGATTGATGGCGATGGTTAGGAGAATGGATAGGTTAGTGACGGCTTGAAAATGGCAAATAGGGGATAAATCCTCTTTAAAAATGGCATCTCTTACCCAATGGAGTTGGTTCTCAATTTTCCAATGACCTCGAATTTTTGCTGCAAAGGTTTTGGCATTTGATTGACGACTGCTCAAATAATAGACAGTCTGATCGACAGGTTTAGATTGTCGCGTGCCAATACGTTGAACCTGGATAAATCGTTGACTGTTAAGCCAAGCCGATTTGATGTTTTCAGGAAGTGAAAAAACAGAAATAGTTCGTTGAATTCTACGACCTCGACTCTTATC
>NZ_JBKHUP010000089.1:0-33453 GCF_046565525.1 Coleofasciculus sp.
GGTGAAGAAATGGGCTTAAATCCTTGTCTGGTAAGGTTTCTGCTATTCGCAATCACGCCTTTTGTGAGAAATGCGGGAAATGCGTGTTCCATTTGGACTTGTTGAACTTGTCAGCCGACAGGAGATGATTGGCTGTCTCACATACTGCCTGATGGAAAATGAATGAATATTCGGACAGGAACATTTCCAGTTGAGTCTTTCCCAACGGGTTTAACTCGTTGGCTGGAGTGGGGAGTCCTTTGCAGTATGTGAGCGTACTCATTGATTCGAGAAGGTAGATGTTTCTTTTACTATTGTATGCACTTTGGGCAAAAAGGTTCCCGACAAAAATATCTGCTCATTTTGAAGAGATATGAGTAGGTATGATAATAGATTAGGTTACAGCAACAAACCCTGACATTGTTCGACTGGTAGGGAATCACCGTCCTTGTCGGGCGGTGAGAATGTCAATTTCCATGTTTAACCTCCTGAACCAATGCGTCGGAAAATCGTTAGCATCACTGGTCCTAAAAGAAAATGATGCCCCAAGCATTCCATACCTGCTACCGTACCAAATTGTTCGCGCTGCTCTCGACTATAAAAGCGAAGGTTATTGGTAAATAAGGGGATAGAAAAGGTCACTGTTTTTTTTCGACCGATATAGTCAACCAAGTAAAAACGTCCCCCCTCTCCCAGGACTCGATTCACCTCAAAGAGCACCTGTTGAGGTTGAGGGTAATGCAGAAAGCTAATTGTATTAAAAACCGCATCAAATTGACCCTCAGTAAAGGGTAAAGACTCAGCATTGCCCTGCTTGAAAATGAGTCGCGGTCGATGCTGGTTGCGCTGTCGGGCTTGACGCAGCATCTGGGAGGATAAATCAAGTCCTGTACCCTGGAGAGTGGGAAACTGGGTGGCAAGGCGATGCAGTAAACGACCGGTACCGCAACCGAGGTCAAGCACATTCGGATTTTCCGGTAGTTCTACATACTCCAATAACCGTTTGTGAACCGCTTGGTAGAAGACAGTAGTAAACAGCAGGTCGTAGTTTGGTGCCCACAGATCGAAAATCTTTTGTTTATTGCGATAAATTTCGCTTGTCACTTGAGTTCAGATAGATTACTCACACTATTAATTAGATCTTAATCGAAATACAATTTTCCTTTACAAAAAATTCATTGAATAGGGAGAGTGAAATTGTGAAAACGCCCAAGCAACCGTTATCGTGGCAGGTGGGACTGGTTTTAGTCGCTGGCGTCTTAGCAGTTTCGAGTGCCGCCATTTTTATTCGCTTAGCCAATACGGCGGCTGGGTTGAGTGGTGTTGGATTTAGTCTTTTTCTATCTGCTTCTCGCCTGAGTTTGGCATCTTTATTAATATTACCCGCTTGGGGAAACCTCCGATCCAATCAACTGAGTCCTGGTGCATTCCCTCACGCTGTGGGGGCTGGGATTTGTCTTGCCCTACATTTTGCCACCTGGATTACTTCCCTATCCTTCACGTCAATTGCTGCTTCTACGACTTTAGTCACCACCAACCCCATCTGGGTGGCTTTGCTATCTTGGCTGTGGTTTAAGGAAAAACCCTCTCGGCTAACCCTACTGGGAATTGGTATTGCTTTTATGGGAGGTGTGTTGATTGCCTTAGGGGATCAAGAAACTGTGGGCGTTAGTCATAATCCCGCTTTGGGGAATAGTCTGGCTTTGGTTGGCGCCTTGATGGCAAGTTTATATTTATTGTTGGGTCGAGAAGCACAGCGGCGTGGTTTGGGAATTGGCAGCTATATTACCATTGCCTATAGCACTGGCGCACTGGTTTTGTTGCCCTTGCCGTTAGTCTTTGGTGTTGGCTACCTGGGTTATCCCAGTGCAGTTTACCTTTATAGTTTGCTCATGGCGGTTTTGCCTCAATTAATTGGGCATACTAGCTTTAACTGGGCAGTGCGCTGGATTTCTCCAATCCTGGTTACCCTAGCGATTTTATGGGAACCTGTTGTCTCTAGTTTTTTGGGGTATCTCGTTTTTCAGGAACTCCCAGGACGCTTTGTGCTAATAGGTGCAGCCGTTCTATTGGCAGGAGTTGCGATCGCGGTTTTTGGCGCTAGGAAAACCTCTGTTGAAGATGTGGGAACTTGAGGACTACAAAAACAGTACGTTACTTAAATGATCTGTGCCTTAATTCTTGTGCTGGGCTTTTTGGTGCTTTCTTGAATACTTTGTTTTAAACAAGGCGCCAAATCCTAAGGCTAAACCTGAACCCAGAATAGTCAGCGGTTCGGGGACGGGAGCGACAGTAGTGACAAGAGAATCTGCTGCAAAATCAACCTCTTGTGGTCCTCCAACCGTCAAGGATATTGATTCTACATCACTGAAATCTGTATCCATCGCATTGTTAAATGTATTGAAATTGAACACAGCACTGCCTTCACTTAGTGCCGCCTTACTCAGGCTTGCTGTATCACCACCGCTGTCTGTCACGGCTAGTGTTACCAGTGCCTGCAAATCGACACTGACAATATCCAAACTGAAGACCCCATTCATACCTCCCCCAGTCAGATCAGCATTCAGACCACTTTTGCCCGGTCCATCCCAGGTAATAACTGTCTCACTTTCGATTCCAGCATCGTTGCTCACAGTTAGCAGACTATTTTGCACATCGACACTCGCACCCCGATTAGGCCCAAATTCACTCTCCTCTACGGTCAATTTTATTTCGCGCTCTCCACCAATTATTTGGTTAAGCCCATTCATCGTTGAGCTAGAGGTCATACCTTTACCCCCAAGTTGGACTGTTTGAAAACCCGTTTCAAAATCGTCAATCGCCACTTGGGCGGCTTGAGCTTGACCCGCACTAAACACTAATGTCCCAATTGCCAGACTCGGAATAAGATATCTGTTCATTTTTTTATCCTTCATCAGATTTAGAAAAAATTATCAACTTGTACCGCTGCGCGGAATTTAAAACTCAAAATGCTTACATTGCCCATTGCCGCCAGCGTTTCAGGAATTTTGAGTAGTTCCCTTGCGTTGTACTATTTTTATTTAATCTTAATCTTTGGCAGAAATAATCTAACTTGAGTTGTGGATAAATAGAAAATATGCAATAACTTACAAGGTGATTAGCTTAATAATAAATATTTTTTTACGACTTTAGGAGGATAAAAGACTTTATGTCCAGGTACTTATTTTTCTCTTCATTGCCCCATTTCCCGCATCTGTTCATCACCTCATTTGTGGCACGATTAAATAAAAATGGGATTATCTCTCTCTTGAGTTGGACAAAAGTAAAGGGCAGGCTTATTAAGTTTTGTAAAAGTCTGCGATCGCACTCCAGCCCACGGGAGCATGTCAGGGACAGCACAAAACATTCTTGTAGGTTGGGTAGAGTGTAAGCGTTACCCAACAGGCTAACCTGCTGGCGTTGGCTTACTCAAAAAGAAGGTGGGAGCCTACGTTGCAAAGATTCAACCGACAAAGGTGACATGCTCCCAAGCGCACCGATGGGAGATTTTCAGGAAACCTAACACAGTTAAGGTTATTTATGTCCGACTACTTATCTATGAAGTAGGCGTCGATGCAGTAGTCGATTCCGTTTTAGAACCCGCAGAGAATTTCTGGGTAATCCCAGCCGTCAAAATGTGAGACAGCAATCCAATTGGTCCGGCAAATAAACAAAGAACCAGGGAATGAATTGTCCACACCCCAGTCTGCTGCCCTTGCCAATAAATCCACCGCCCCACAAACAAATCCAATACCAAAAAGTGAGTCCATCCCGCTGCGGCGATGATTTCGTCCCCAAAGAAGCGGGCAATATCAGCAAGTTGGGGATTGGATAAGGCTTGGGCAGATTCGGCTGTAATACTGTTGGCGAAGAAGTAGATGTACAACCCCGCTAATGCGACAAACGGGAGATAGGATTCCATCACTTTCCGGGTAATCCCCCAGTTGGGAAGCAGAATCATCAGTAGCCAGAAGGGTAAAACAAATAGATTCGCGATGGTAAAGAGTAGACTCGGTGTCATGGTGTTCAAGAGAGAAAAATAGTGGTCAAGTTAAAAGCCAGCCATTGTCGCATTTAGCTAGGCGGCACAATCTCAACCCGATACCATTATCTTCCCATGCCCCCCGCACCCATGCACCCCGTCCCCTCGTACTCCCCATAAAATGGCACAAATTTTGCTCGATTATGTGCGGTTTATTTTTTTGTCTAGACTTGTGCTATCCACACAAAAGTGCTTATAATGAAACTATGGCAAAAGTTACAGTCACTCTCTACATAGAAGAAGAAGATAAGGCAGCGCTACAAAAACTGGCTAACGCCGAAGAGCGCTCCCTATCTCAGATGGCAGTGTTAATCCTCAAGCGAGCCATTAAAGCTGCTCAAGAGCAAGGCAAGTTACCTGAAAATCCCAGAGCCAAATAGGGGGTAGGAGCAATTTTTATAAAAATCGCAGAGAAAACCCCGTCGCCTTGTGCGCTCTGATGAGAGGCGAGGCAGGCTAAGGGGTTCAATACCCCTTAGCCTGCCAATAATCTGTCGGGACAACGATTAACCCCTCTGCTTCTGAGTTTCAATGTATTTCCTAACGGCTTCTTCAGAGACATGACCAACGCTACCGTAGTAGGTTCTGCACACTTCCCCAATGATTCGTTTCAATTCAATTTCGATTGCACCCTCAAGCACCTGATGGCGGTATTTGGGGCAGAAAACGATGTGGTATCCAAGGCAATGTTTAGCATGAGTTGATGACAGAAGTTTCATAGAATCATGAATATTGTGTATATCAACAAAACATATAAGGTTTTGTGCTATTCTAAGTATATCAACGGTTAAGAGGTTGAAACATGAGTGTTAAACAAGCTTTTGAGTATTAATGAAGCGAACCGTTTCCATTCCCGTTAACTTACCCCATCAGAGGTTTCTACCCCTCATGGGGTTTTGTGCTGACATTTTTAATCAGCACATTGATTGGGCATTGAAGGAGCGGACGTGGAATAAAAACAAGGCTCACAAAGCTCTGTATGCTGACCTCAGATTGCAATATCCAGATGTACCATCAGCACTGTTGCAAACAGTTCGGGATAACGCCATGGAGGCAGTTAAAGCAACCAAATTCAAACGACATCCCAAGCAGAAATCAACATCAGGGCTGAGGTATGACAAGCGCACCATGACACTGAGAGGGTATCAATTAACCCTTTCGTGTATTGGTAAGCGTGAAAAGCTCATCCTAAGTGTACCGGAACACTTTAAGGAGATATTTAAAACTTGGGAGTTTTGCGGCGGAACTCTAACCTACTCAAAGCACAGCAAACAGTTTTGGGTAAGGTTGGTATTTGAAACTGTTGACCCTCCACAAGTTACAGGAGAAATCCAAGGAATTGACCGAGGTTTGTACCATCAAGCCGTTACCTCTGATGGTCAATTTTTCAGCTCATCAAAAATAAGAGGTGTGCAAAGACGTTACTTATTCAATCGTCGTAAGCTCCAACAAAAAGGCACTCGTAGCGCCAAGGGTCGTTTAAAAGCGATGTCGGGACGCGAGAAGCGGTTCATGAAGGATACGAATCATTGTGTAAGTAAGAAGCTTGTCTTACAGCCAGGTGTAGCGGTCTTTGTAATCGAGGACTTGTCCAGCATTAGTACTCAACGACGGGGCAAGAAAATGAATAAGTGGCTGGGAAGTTGGGCATTCTATCAGCAAGAGCAGTTTCTAGCCTATAAAGCAGAAGCATTAGGTAAGCGAGTAGTACATCAAGACCCTCGCTATACCTCTCAAAAATGCAATGTTTGCAAGCATATCTTACGGACAAATCGCAACAAGTCTCGCTTCTGCTGTAAGAACTGCGGTCATCAGACTCATGCAGATCTCAATGCTGCCAGGAATGTCCGTGACGATTACATTCTCTCTTGTACCCTTGAGAGGACGCAAGAGCAGGCGTCAGTCAATGCGCCGTATGTTTCGGGCGAGAGTAATCTCGTCTAGTTACAAGCCCCATCCCAAAAGTGGGTGGGGTTGTTGACTTGTCCCAAACTTACTTATCGATTATTCACCTTCATTCATGGGATTAGCGCAGTTTCTTAAGTTGAAGCTGGGCTTCATTATATTGATCAATTCTGCCGTTGTCGAGATGCAGCTTGGAGGCTTGTTCTAAGTCGTTAATCGCTTCCATGGTATTCCCTAGTGCAGCATGGGTGAATCCTCGACCGGAATAAGCAAAGGCATTATTAGGATTAAGTCGAATGGCTTCGGTATAATCGTCTAGAGCGCCCGGATTATCGTCAAACTCCCGGCGGACAAGGGCGCGATTGGTATAGGCGACGCTGTTGTTGGGATTGAGTCGAATGGCTTGGATGTAATCTTCGAGCGCTCCTTGGTTATCTCCTAATTTGCGGCGAATTTCTCCACGATTAATGTAGGCATTTTCATAACTGGGTTCAATGCGAATCGATTGGCTGCAATCTTTGAGCGCTTTTTGATAGTCTTGAAGATTTAAGTGGGCAATACAGCGATTGTTGTAAGCGATGTGATTGTTCGGATTCAGATTAATCGCCTCCGTACAATCCGCGATCGCGTCTCGATAGTTTCCTAGGTTAAACTGTGCTGGACAGCGATTTGTGTAAGCCATACTATCTGTGGGGTCAATCGCGATCGCTTGGGTATAATCGTCTACAGCCCCGGTATAATCTGCCAAATGAAATCGAGTTCTGCCTCGATTGTAATAAGCTTTGGCGTTATTGGGATTTAACTCAATAGCTTGAGTATAGTCTGCCATGGCTTCTTGCTTATTTCCCATCGCATCCCGCACTAATCCTCGCGCCGCATAAGCTTGGGCATTTTTGGGATTGAGCTGAATTGCCTGATCAAGATCTTCAATCGCCGCTTTATACTGGTTCAGTTGGTAGTTGGTAATTCCTCGATGGTAGTACACTTGAGCCTCATTGGACTTTCGCTGAATTAATTCGGTAAAATCTGCTAAAGCTCCTTGCCAATCTTCCAAATCGTAACGCGCTAGCCCTCGCTGATAGTAAGCGTCTACATTACTCGGATCAAGCTCAATCAATTTACTGTAATCTTGAATAGCAGCTTGATACGCTCCCAACTCATCGTAAGCCATTCCCCGATTTCCGTAAGCTAAGGGGTTGTTAGGATTGAGCCGAATCGACTCATCAAACGCCTCAATCGCGCCCTGCACATTACCACTTTTTAGTTGGTCAACCCCTTGATTCAAAAAATCTTGCGCTTTTGTCCCGTTGGGATCTTCTCTTAGCAGCCAAATTAATCCAACCCCAATTATCAGACTTATTCCTCCCACCCAAACGAGCCAACGCCATTGCTTAAATCTAGATTTATTAAGAGATTTCGGTAATTGCCTTCCAGTAAATATTTCCAAATTATCAGAATCAGCAATGGACGTTTGGGCAGAGGTAGAAACTAGAGGGGGTTCTACCTCGGGTTCAGGGGGCTTAACCGCCAAAGTTAGCATTTCTTGAAACCGAATTAATCCCTGATCTTCTTTGGGCTGTTGATCGGATTTTTTAAAGGTAGTTAAGGGATGATCAGGAATAAATTCTTCGACCAGATAAAATTTTCGGTTTTCGACAAAATAGTTTAAAATTTCTGGATTTTGGTTGGTTTGTGCCAGCCGTTCCAGGGTTTCTGATTTATGAGTTAAGAGAAATTGCAGGCGTTCAAGTGCCTGAGGATTTTTCGTGGGTAACTTGAGTTGTCGAATTACGCAAACCGGGCAATCGGGATGGCGAGTATCGGCGGCTAGGTAAATTAATCCTGAGACACCTGAGCCTAAAATCCTGACAACGCGATAACGATTATTGAAAACCTGATCGATCATGGTAGCCTAGCACCTGGTTTATCGCCCTAAAGCATCCGTCCGGGGTCACTTTTAGTGTAATCTGCTCGTTAGGGGTAAAGAACTATAACCATTGTTCAATACGGATACCGCAGATTTGATTGTTCAGGATTCGATTAAATCTAGGATTAATTCAGCTAACTCAGGAGTGGCGCACAGAGGTTCACCGAACTCTAGTTGGAGTTGAGGGTATTGCTGTTGTAACTCAACGACGGATTGCGCGATCGCGTCGGTAATTGAGCCAGCAAACAGAAAATAAGGCACAATGGCGATATGCTGATACCCAGCCGACCCTAAGGTAGCAACTCGTTGACTGAGGGTTGGTTCGATTGACCAATAAGCGTCGATCGCGCCTAATTGCTCGGCTAAGGCGGCGACGGGCTGGTTACCACCCGGACGACGTGTGCCATGAGAGACTAGAATTTTAATCGGGGCATTTAGGGCTGGCTGTTGATTCACAAGTAGCTGTCCTAAACGGGGATGCACACCGATATGAGGTTGCTGATTGATGATGATTTTTTCCCCTAACCGTTGTTGTGCGATCGCGACTTCTTGGGGGATATCCTCCATCACATGTACCCCCGGTAGGAGAAACAAGGGTAAAGCTTGGATTTGCTGGCAGTCAGTTCCTATAGCTTGGGTGGCAAATTGACAAATTTGTTCATGTAAGGGTAGAGGTGCTAGTTCTAATGTGGCAGTTCCGACGCGAATCATTAAGGCTCCCCTTGCCTCACCTTGACTCACTAACTGTTTGTGTAATAACTGTGCCAACTCCTCTAGTCCTCGCTGAGGACGTGGATCTCGACTTCCATGAGCAATGAGTAGATAAGCAGAGGGACGTAGCAAGGGTATCAATCTTTGAATGGTGATTATTTAGTAAATAATTGTATCCTAAATCAAGAAAAGGAGAATAATCCCCAGATGGGATTCTATCGACAGGAAGGAATTGTTCTGAATGTGGAAACACAGTCTAAAGGATTCCAATCGAAATTTAAACCCCCCTCTATGGCAGAATATCATCGGTTATCGAGAGTTAATATTTGTCCAATCACTATATTTCATTCTATTTGAAAAATGGTCGATCATGGAGAGGACATATCACTGGCAGCCCTGCAAGAAAATATGGCAAAAGAATATGGAAAATACACTGTATTTAAGGCGAGCAAGTAACCCTGATTGAGCATCACTACGGGTTGTGGTTTTCTAAATATTTCGATCAGATCGTTACCAACGTTGATGTTCAATCTTAAAATTAAGCGGTTAGCATTTAATCGTTTCTTTTTCTTTTTTTAGGAAGGGTAATGAAGTGGGAGATGAATGAGTGGAAACATAATTCCAATGTCGCTCTTGACGATTACCTGCTTTACTCCGCAAGAAACCGACTAAGTTGTGCAGGAGTGAAGGCGTAATCCCGTGTTTCTCTGAGGCTTCAGGTAACTGAGCGGGTAAAGGCTCAATTTCTTGAGTGGGCAAAATACCCGCCAACAGAGGAACTTCCTCAACTAAACCCACCGTCATCAGGGTAAATGCGACATGCTGCACTTGTTCAACGGGGACATTCAGTTCTTTGGCTATCGCAGACAACGAAACTGTTCCTTGCGCCCGTTCCCATACTTGCTCCTCTAAAGGATATAGGCGATAAGGAGGGCTACCCGCCAGGATACTGGCTAACCCTGAATTTGGATCGGGTAGTCTATCGCTGAGATTATCCCAATTTTTTAGCAATCGCAACCCTCTTAAGGTTGCTTCCGTCGCTGATATGCTCAATCCCGTCATTTCTTTGGTGGGTATGGGAGCGTTTGGGATGAATTTAAACTGACCTTCCTTGAGTTCAAATAAAGCACACACTCGCTGCAATACCTGACTCTGGAAGAGTTGCTTTAAATGTTCGATGGACAAGATTCCATGATGTTTGAGGCTCAACCCCAAGGGTTTATCAGTCGGACATAGCTGTACAAGTTTAGTCACCACACGCTGGCTCACTCCCATCTGTTCAGCAATCAGTTTCACTAAACCTTGATGATCTAATTGGTGTGCCGCCGCCACAATACGTCCTTTGTAAACCCAAATGTAATGAATTTCATTGAGTGGTGTTGGATCTTCTGGCAATGCTCCTAGCGTCAACACTCCAGTTTTCTGCCCTTTCTCTAGAAACTGGAAAATTTCTGGTATCGAAAAGTCTGATAAGGAACTGGTAATCGACATAGTTATTGAATTGAACGCTACGCAGGATAATTCGCTCTATTACTAAGGCATACTACGCTTTATTTGCTTACTTCGTAAGTCTTCAGCCGCCTTAGTTTTCAATTCTTTACTAGCCGTGAGCAAATTGTCGGCTTTTTGTTATCTGCTATACGAAAATCCAGTGATGAGACCGCCAGTAACCTGGTCTTTAGGGCTAAAGGTTTGAAGGGAAATATTAAACTTTGTTAAGCAATCGTTTCTGTCTTTTTGCCTAAGTATCTATACCTGTTTCCTGAATGATAAAGAGGAGCAATGGCGCTATTCGTCTATATCAGTCTCAATTGGCGATGTTATCCTTTACCTGGATTGGCTTAGTCAAATAGCTGGGAAATCATTATGAATTAGTGATTGCTCACAATCTTAGATTTGAACAAAACTTACAAAGTATAATATTGTAAAAATTGATACAGTTAAATCATTGAACTTGATCAGCACTACAGCCAGAGGAAATCATCAACTCTTACCATAGAGCATGAACCTGCCGGCGATCGCGCAGAATGGGAGTGCCGATGCTGTGGATGGGTGAAGAGTTTGGTGAATACACAAGTCAGACTCCTAATCAACCGAACAAGCTGAACTGGATTTTATTAAGTTATGAACTAAATTGCAATCTTTTTGATTATTACAAAAATCTAATTAGTCGGCGAAAATGTCATCCAGCACTTCATACAGAAAACATTGACTTTTTTCATGAAGATCCAGAGGCAAAAATCATCGCTTACCTGCGTTGGCATGATCCAGGTTCTCAGATCGTTGTCGTTGCTAATTTCTCCGGTAAACTTCTGAGAGATTACTCGGTTCTGAACTTCCCTAAGTCTGGGATATGGCAGGATAGAACTGGCGACACTGATAAGGATGCTTCGCTTTTTTTTGCACGGAAGGGGGAGAATTCAAAGCCTTCTCTCTCTAACCCCCCTTTCTACCCCCCTTTCAAAGGGGGGCTAGGGGGGATGGGGGCAAGGGGGGATGGGGGCAAGGGGGGATGGGGGCAAGGGGGGATGGAGAGAGGTTTTCCAGATCCCGACCAAAAGTAAGTTAAACCAATAGGCAGTGATACTCTGCATTGACATCCTCCCCCGGCTAAAGAGCGCGGGGTATTCCTCACCACGCCACCTTTTTAGGGGTGGTCGCTGATTGGGGTTGACGCTTCGCTGAAGGTTGCCTCCAAATGAGGTCTTACACCCTCTCCACGTCCGTTTATAGTCTCGGAATGCCCTCCCGCGACTTGTATTTACATTACCACAATAGTAGAACGTTATCCGAATTATTTGACTGGCGAATTTATTCGCTACCTAGACGGTTCGCTCGGTTTCATCTCCCAGCTAAAGAGCGTGGGAGCCTTCACCCATCGCTTGAACGGTAAGTTGTTTGCCATAGGGCCATACAGGCCTGGAAAATGGCTCTGTCTGTCCTTGGAGCGATCGCAACCCAAAATCTTCGCTGTACTGAGTGTACCTTACCGCCAGCCTAGCAGAGGGTAGCTTATCATAAGTATAGAGGGATTAGGAATAAAGGAACGCCTGCTAACCATAACGGCAGAACTATTCCCGCCAGTTAGCCGCCAACGATGTAGCTGGCTTGGCGTCTCGCCAGAACATGAGAAATCAACGCTTAAGCCAGTTTAGCCTTATAATTTTGACACCAGTCCCCACCTGAGCTATGTTTAACCGTTTCCAAGATCTATTTTCTAAGGGCAAGAAAGGTATCGGGATAGAATTAGCACCAGAACGTATTAGTATCGCCCAACTGCGTAAGCAAGGGCAGGGCTACAAGTTGGTGACTCTTCACACCCACGAAGTCCCCGAAGGATTATTTGACGGGGGGAAAATTATCGATGCCGCCAGTTTAGCTGAACTGGTGACTGAAATTCTCGCCGAGCATAAACTCAAAGTTGAGCAAGTCGCCACGGCTGTCCCCATGCGGGAAGCGGTGATCCGGATTATTCCCATTCCCGCCGAACTTGATGACACTGAACTGCGAGATATGGTGCTTAACCATGAAGCGGGTCTATACTTACCCTATCCTCGCGAAGAAGTAGACCTAGATTACCAAAAACTGGGCTTCTTCATGGACGAAGATGGGATTGAAAAAGTACAAGTCTTGCTAGTGGCAACGCGCCGGGAGGTGACTGACACCTATCTGGATACCTTCCAACTGGTGGGGTTAAAAGTTGATGTGCTAGAAATCAATAGTTTTGCCCTGATTCGCACCATTCGCGAGCAACTACGACAATTTGCTCCCCAAGAAGCGGCGGTATTAGTGGATATAGAATTTGATAGTACTGAAATTGCCATTATTGTCGATGGTGTACCCCAGTTTTCCCGCACCGTTCCCATTGGCACCTTCCAACTCCAGAGTGCCTTGTCGCGAGCGATGAATTTACCGACATCTAGAAACACAGAACTCTTGCAAGGAATGACTATACCCAACACCCCCGTGGATGGCATTCGCACAGGCGCCACGGGAATTAATCCGGGAATGGCAGCCCTGCTGAGAGTTTTAGGCGAACTCGCCGATGAATTGCGTCGTTCCATCGACTTTTATTTAAATCAGAGTGAAAATCTAGAAGTGGCTCAACTCCTCTTAGCAGGACCCGGCGGCGGAATTGGGCAACTGGATGAATTTTTCACCCAACGATTAAGCTTGCCCACTACTCAGGTTGATCCGATTGCGGCACTATCCTTAGAGATGGAGCAAGATGTTCCCCCAGTACAACGACCCGGATTGGGAACGGTACTAGGATTAGGATTGCGGGAGGTTTAACCCTAATGTATAGTCTCGATATTAATTTTCTTAACGATAGACCCGATTATCGCAAAGCCGATAAAGGCTCAGAGTCCCCTAAAGCCAAAAAACAAGTCCAAATGGGGGAAATGACGCCGCTGATTCTGGGTGTGATTGTCGGCTTACTTCTGCCTGGGTTAGTCGGCGCTGGTTGGTTTTGGCTGACTCAGGAAAATGCCAAGTTAACCGCTGAAATTGCTGAAATCGACGCCGAATTAGCAAGCTTGCAAGCGGAAAAAGATAAAATAGCCGCGCTTAATACTCAAATCCAAGCGGCTAGAAATGAAACTGAGGCGCTGGCAACGGTGTTTAATCAAATTAAGCCCTGGTCAGCTATTTTACAGGATGTACGCGATCGCGTCCCCACCGATGTACAAATTCAAACGATTGAGCAAACGGAAACTGAAGTGGCTGAGGGGGCTGCGGGGACTGAGGGTAACACGCCCCTACCCACGATGAATTTAGAGATTTCTGGCGTAGCCAAGACATTTGATGATGTGAACAACTTTCTGCTGACGCTAAAACAATCTCCCTTCTTTCAAGATGAAAAAACTCGTATCGTTAGCGCTCAACTGGAGGAGAACCCCGCTAAGTTAGAAGTACCGCAAAAGGAAGGCAACGAGACGGTTGCTGAGATTACCTACGAGTTACCCAAAGTGGTCAGCTATACCGTTCAAACTAGCTTGACAAATGTCCCCGCCTCTGAACTATTGCGCGAAATTGACCGCAAAGGAGCGGTGGGATTAGTGGCTCGGCTCAAAGCCTTACAGCAGATTAAGCAGAATCAGGCAACGGAGACAGCCACCCCAGCCCCAAGCCCAAGCCCAAGCCCAAGCCCAACTGAGACAACTACGGAGTGATGTAACTATGACTTATGCTGATCCAGATTTTATCCCCGTTGAAGAGCAGGAGGAAGCGCCAAATTATCCCACCGCGTTTGGGATTACCTTCACGCCAAAAGTTTCGGGAATTATCTTCGCTGTCTTAGGAATTTTGGGGGCAGCTTACTTGGCGATGAATGTTGTGCAGCCCGTCTTTGAAGAATACAACACGTTAAAAACTCAGCGCCAAGAAAAGGAGAGTCAGCGCCAAGATCCTCAAGAGATCCAGCAGCAAATTCAACAGAAACAATTAGAATTGGCTCAGGCAAAGCAGCAAAACCAAAAGGTGTTAAGTTTATTTGCCAATGAACAATCCATAGATACCTTGCTGTTGGATGTGAATGGATTTTTTAAACCCATAGACGGAGAATTGACGAGTTATGAACCTGTCGAGGTAAACGAAGAAGAAAGTGATATCGTTACCGATGGTTCCCTGGGAGCAGCTGTTAACGGTAAACTCAAACGCAAAAGCTTTAATTTAGAAATGGAGGGCAGCTTTAACGAAATCCAGTCAGTTTTACGCAGTATTGAACGACTGCAAACCTTAGTCGTTGTCAAAGAGTTGACGACAGAGATCAGTACACCGCAAGGGCTGTTGGTCGATGACAAAGGTACAGTAGTATCAACGTATGTAGAGAAAGACGAAAAAATTATCCCCGATGCTAAACCGACTCTGAAAACAAACTATAGACTGGATGTGTTGATGCCCTTGAGTGAGGAACAAAAGCAGGAAGCAGCAGCAGCAGCAGCAGCCCCAGAACCTGCCCAGTAATGTAGAGACGTAAGGGGTGGAACGTCTGAACGTAGGGGTGTAGGAGGTGTAGAGACGTTGCAGTGGAACGTCTGGGAAGAAATTCTGAACCCAGCTTAATTAATTTACAGTACAAGCGATGGTGAAAAGTCCCTCGTGATTTATCCGAGGGATGAAACCGAGCAAGGCGTCCAGCAAGCGCAACTTTAGTTGCGAATGTATTTTTTTTCTGACTCTACTCAATTAATAGTGTAGTATAATTTTAGAAAACGTTGTGTATGGTCGAGCAAGTGTTTAATCTGATTTACGAGTTTAAGCTAAAACCAACTACCGCTCAAGTAGCCACTTTTGCTGAGTGGCTAGAACAATGTCGTAGAGTCTATAACTATGCCCTTTGTGAGCGGAAAGATTGGGCAAATTCCCGTAAGTCTCCAATAAACGCTTGTTTGATTAAATACGAGTACATTATACCAGCGGATGCACCAGCACCCAACTATTCCAGTCAGTGCGAAAGTCTCACTCAGGCTAAAAAGAATATCCCTGCACTTAAGCAGGTACACTCACAAGTGCTACAGCAAACCCTTAAGCGTTTGCAAAAGGCATTTGAGGGAATGTGGGAGAATGGGCGAGGGTTTCCACGGTTTAAGAAAGCGGGTCGGATGCGGTCATTTGTTTTTCCATCAATGGGAAAAGATCCCATTCAAGGGAGATATGTCAAATTCCCTAAAATTGGGCTGGTTAAATTAATCCAATCCCGTCCAATTCCCGATGATGCAACTATTAAACAAGCACGAATCGTAAGACGGGTATCCGGCTGGTATGTACAGTTAACCTTACAATGGAAAGTAGATGTACCCTTCGGCAAACTCAGGGCGTCGCCTGAAATCAGTCCGACTGGTACATCACTGGGAATAGATGTCGGCTTAATGCACTTTGCCGCCGTGTCTAATGGGCGAACGTTTCCCAATCCACGACCATTTAAACATCTAGAAGGCAAGCTTAAATCGCTGCAAAAGAAGGTGTCTAAAAAGCGTCCAGGGTCAAACAATCGCGCCAAAGCACAAGCCAAAGTGTCACGACTACATGAGCGAATAGCTTGCCACCGCAAAAACTACCATTGGGAGTTAGCCCATAACCTTTGTGATTGGGCGGATATGATATTTGCCGAACAACTCAACCTGAAAGCGTTAGGTCGAGGCTTTTTAGCTAAACACTGCCTAGATGCAGGGTGGGGTCAGTTTCTAGATATCCTATCTCAATGTTGTTTTAAGCGGGGTGTGTACTTCCAGAAAGTACCCGCAGCCGGAACAAGTCAGACTTGCCCCAACTGTTTAGAGGATACAGGTAAGAAAAAGCTCTCTCAACGGGTACACAAATGCCAGTATTGTGGGTATGAATGCGATCGGGATGTAGCATCCGCTCGCATTATAGAAATTAAAGGACTGCAAGCCGTGGGACACACGGTAGGTAAGCTTTCTGAGGGTAAAGGTTTCATCCTAGAAGATGTAAAACTCTGCCTCCCTGTGACGGAAGAATCACCCGCGTTTTAACCGGGTGAGTGTCAACCCTAGCATCTTAGGATTAAGGTGGTTTAGAGGTCATGAGTGAGGAGTAAATTGTGAGACAGGATCAACTGTTGAGTGGAATCGCGATCGCGACTGCCGTCTCCCTATCGATAACAGAACCCGTCTGGGCGGCGACGGCTCAAGTCACCGCAGTACGGCTCAATCCCAGAGGCAGTACCTTAGAAGTGATACTGGAAACCCAAGCCGGGGATCTGCGCCCCCAAGTTTTCCCGGTGAACCGGGGTAAGGATTGGGTGGCTGATATTGTAAATGCTCGGTTGAATTTGAGGGAAGGCAATAGCTTTCGCCAAGACAACCCCATGCCCGGTATTACAGCCGTTACGGTGAGTCAAATCGAGCCTAACAGCATTCGGGTAACCGTGAGTGGGACCCAAAGTTCACCGGAGGGTCAAATTCTCCAGCAAGCGTCTCAGGCCATTACCCTAGGAATTAGTCCCGCTCCCAGCAGTCAAGCCGCCGTGCCGATTCCGGTTTCCTCGCCCTCTGGGGAGTCAGTATCCATTAATTCACCAACGCTACCCTCCTCTACTCAAACAAATAGCGCCGGGACTAGAGACAATGTGAGTATTCCCCAGGTAGGAAGCAGAGGTGCACGAACCCAGGGGAGAGAGACGATGAATGTGGCAACGAGTCCTATTGCCACTCAACCTAAGATTACCGATCCAGCGAATTTCAATCTTAATCCAGCACCAGAAAATCAACAGAACATTTCTATTCCGGTTGCTCCGCCACCAAGAGAATTAGGATCAACCGTTCCCACTCTACCCAATCCAGGGACAACTCGATCCAACTCAGACTTTTCATCTCCCGCCACTGCGCGATCGCAATCCCCAGGTTTCAATTCACCCCCAATTATTGCCCAAACCCCGACACCGCAAATTCCCCAACCAACCCAAGTCCAACCCACTCCCACTCCCCTGGTTCCAGCCCCTTCACCCGATGTTTTAGTTCCCAATCCGACAATTACCATTGATGGGGTTCCGGCTGCACCTGCGGGGACAGTTCAACCGGTTGCTCCAGCGCCCCCATTCTTACCTAGGGCTGTTGCGCCACCTGTGGGGGATATTGCGGTTTCTAATCTGAATGCCGCCGCCAGCGAGATTGACTTGGGAACAGCGGCTGTAGTACCCCGCCTATCCTTGCGAGAAGCCCCTGTGCGAGAAGTCTTGGCACTATTGGCGCGATCGGCTGGATTGAACCTTGCCTTTGCTGGAGGAGGCGGTGGTGAGGCAGCGGCGGCGGCTGAGGAAACGATTTCCCTGGATTTAGAAAACGAACCCGTTCAAGATGTGTTTAACTACGTTCTCCAGCTTGCTGGACTCCAGGCAAATCGTCGGGGACGTACTATATTTGTGGGGACTCGCCTGCCCCAAGCGGCACGTAATGTGATTAGTCGTACCTTACGGTTAAATCAAGTTAGCGTTTCCAGCGCCTCTGCCTTCCTAGCAACCCAAGGGGCAGAAGTGCAACAGGTGGTTATCCCGATTGAACGAGAATTCAATCAAGAAACAGGAGCCGTGATTCGGGAAACCGAACAACCCGCCGAGTTGAGACCCCTCACCGTCAATCAGCCAGGGGAAGCAACGGGTGCCTTGTTGCTGAGGGGATTAGCGGTTTCAACGGATGAGCGATTGAATGCGATTACCCTGGTGGGTGAGCCCCGCCACATTGAACTGGCTTCGGCTTACCTGACGCAGTTAGATCTGCGGCGTCGTCAGGTGGCAATTAATGTCAAGATTATTGACGTTAACTTGTTGGGAACCGATGCCTTTAATACAAGCTTTTCCTTCGGCATTGATGACGGCTTTTTTGTCGTCGATGATGGGGCGGCAGTCTTCAATTACGGTGAGTTTAATCCACCTACAGCAGTTCAGACAACGGGTAGTTTAGCAGCTCGACCGGTTATTCCCAATCCGTTTGCTGGTGCAAATACGTTCTTTGATCCAACGGGTACCGGAACAGTCGTTCCAGGAACGGGTGTAGATACGATAAGTATTTTTAACGACCCTGTCAGAGGTATTTTTACGATTGACCGTTCTCCAGGTAGAGATGGAGCCGCCTTTCCCACTCGTGCAGGAGTTGCAGCCGATCCATTTTCGGCAGGTCTTACAGAATTTACATTGGGAACACCTTCTATCGTAAACACAACGATTACTCCAGCGGTTCCTCCCACGCTTGATGATATGGGTAATCCGATTCCAGGTACTGGTAGTCCTGAGATGACAACCACAACATTTCAGCAAGGTACATCGGGAACAATTACGGCGGCTCTCCCCGATCTGTTCCAGTTTCCGAAAAGATTCTTAGCCTCGTTAGAAGCTCAAATTACGAGTGGAAATGCCAAGATTTTGACTGATCCCACTTTGTTAATCCAAGAAGGACAGACAGCAGGTGTTAACCTGACACAGGAGGTTGTGGGAAATATTCGGAGGGAGACAGAAAGCAGTGACAACCTCACGACGGTAACTGTTACCACAGAGATTAAAGAAGCTGGTTTACAACTGGGTGTCACAGTTGAGCGCATTGACGATAATGGGTTTGTTACTCTAAACGTCAATCCGAGAGTTACCTCTATCGGCAGTGTACAAAACATTTCCATTGGAGAGGATACCAACCAAATTGCTCTTCTGAATGTGCGTGATCTGAATTCGGGTCAAATTCGCCTGCGTGATGGGCAAACTCTAATCCTGACGGGTATTATTCAGGAGAGCGATCGCACAACGGTAAGAAAGGTGCCAATTTTAGGCGATTTACCGATTCTGGGAGCGTTGTTCAGAAGTACAGAACGGACAAACCAACGTCAAGAGGTGATTGTATTGCTCACGCCTCAGATTCTGGATGACTCAGAACGTGGTGCTTTTGGCTACAACTACACGCCAGGGCAAGAGGCGCAGGAAGTTTTACAGCGCCGAGGGTTTCCCACGACGGGTGGGTTCTAGAGCATCGGTTCAGCCGTAGGGGTACGGCAGTGCCGTGCCCCTACAGGATTCTGGTCGAGTGCCGTTACCACGCGATAGAAACAGGTAAGGGTTCCCCCATTGGTTCCAGATTAATAAGTTAGTTCATCGCTAGAGGGCGCACGTCACGAAGAGGGCGCACGTCGGTGCGCCCCTACCCGCAGGGATCGAATGGGCGTTTTTTGGGTAAGTTTGGCGGAATCTTAAAAAATATAGTCGGTATTTATACTCAAAAATGCCGAAATCTACATAATTTAAAGGTTTCAACGTTCCATATCTGGCAATCAGCCATTAGAATAATGCAGTGAAACTTCGAGCCGGTGGGTGTTTCAGGCATTTTTCCCTGAAACCCCTGGTTCTGGGGGTCAAAATACTCAACTCTAGACTAATGGGTTAGAGTAAGCGTTGACCTTGGATTCGCGCAGAAATAAGGAGATTTATGATGAACAAGGGCGAATTAGTGGATAAAGTGGCGGAAAAAGCTGCTGTGACCAAAAAACAAGCGGATGCGGTGTTAACTGCGGCATTGGAGTCAATTATGGAAGCTGTCTCTGAGGGCGATAAAGTCACCTTGGTTGGCTTTGGTTCCTTTGAATCGCGGGAACGCAAAGCCCGTGAGGGGCGCAACCCCAAAACTGGCGATAAGATGGAAATCCCGGCGACGAAGGTGCCGGCGTTTTCTGCGGGTAAGCTGTTTAAGGAAAAAGTTGCTCCTCCGAAGTAAGGGTGTAGTCAAACCTGATTGGTGGAGAAGATGAGAGAGAATGTAGAGACGTAGCATGCTACGTCTCTACAGACTGATTTTAAGGAGAATTTATCCTTGAAACGACCCATTCACGGGGGAAATCTAGCCTGGGCGGCGGCGCGGGCAGGTTGTTCCCCTTCCCTGATTCTGGATTTTTCGGCGAGTATCAATCCTTTGGGACCGCCAAAATGTGCGATCGCGGCGATTGAGTCTCATCTTGATAAGTTGGTTGCCTACCCTGAACCGGATTACTACCCATTACGGGTGGCTCTGAGTCAACTCCATCCCACGCTGAACCCTGACTGGATTCTACCGGGGAATGGCTCGGCTGAGTTATTAACCTGGGCAGCCAGGGAACTCTCAGAATTGGAGGAAACGATTATTCTGACTCCAGCCTTTAGCGACTACCAACGGGCGCTCAGGGCGTTTAATGCCAGAATCAGGGCGTGTCTTTTATTTGGAAGTCATCCATTCGTTGGATTCGTAGGGGCGAAGCATTCGCGCCCAGATCTATCGGTTTTTTACCAACATCCCAACGCGAATGCTTCGCCCAATCCCCCATCCCCAATTACCAATCCCCCATCCCCTGATTACCAATCCCCAATCCCAAAATTAGTCTCTGGCAAACATCAGGGTTTGCTGCTGAATAATCCCCATAATCCAACGGGTCAATTATGGGATACAGCCAGCCTGCTGCCTTATTTGGAGCAATTTGCCCTAGTGGTTGTGGATGAAGCCTTTATGGACTTTTTGCCACCCGCTCAGCAGCAAAGCCTGATTCCTTGGGTGCAGGATTATCCAAATCTGGTCATTTTGCGATCGCTGACTAAATTCTACAGCCTCCCCGGACTCCGTTTAGGTTATGCTATTGCCCATCCTGAACGGCTACAACGCTGGCAACAGTGGCGTGATCCTTGGTCTGTCAACGTTCTCGCTGTCGCTGCTGGTAGGGCTGTGGTACAGGATCAAGCATTTCAACAACAGACTTGGGATTGGCTACCCGCCGCGCGATCGCACCTTTTTCAAGGGTTATCATCATTACCAGGGTTACATCCCTATCCCAGCGCGGCTAACTTTTTGCTGGTTCGCTCAGAATACTCCTGTTCCCAACTTCAGGAACACTTACTCAAGCACCACCGTATTTTAATTCGGGATTGCTTGAGCTTTCCGGAATTAGGCGATGGTTATTTTCGAGTTGCTATTCGTACCCAAGTGGATAATCAACGTTTATTAGATGCTCTGAAAACTTTTATAAGTTATGAATTATGATGCAGCAATTATATTTTTTTAACGCAGAGGTACGCAGAGGTTAGCGCAGAGGGACGCAGAGGTATTGGAGGTATTTGTGTAAAAATTTTATAGAATTGGAGAAATAATCGGGAATGACAAATGACGAATGACAAATGACGAATGACTATGACCTTATTGTAATTGGTAATAGCAGGGCTGGCGCTTATGCTGCTCTGGCTGCATCTCAATTAAAGGCTCGTGTTGCCCTAATTAAACCTGAAAACTTCCAAAGCAACTGGCTGGGTAAAGAAGCGCTATACAATCAGGCATTGATGCAGGTGGGGCGCGTTCTTCAGCAAGTACGGAAGGTATCTCAATTTGGGATTTATCCTTCTATAACTCCCTTGATTCCTGATACTCCTGAGTTAAAAGAACAGTTAGTCAACAAACCAGGGGAAGCCGGGGAATCATCTAGAGACGTGCCATGGCACCTCGGGGAAGCAGAGAAAGAGGATATTAAAACGGATCTGAGTCCTTTTGAGTCAACCCTCTACTTTCCTACTGTAAAAATTACCGAAGCCATGGAATGGGCAAACATGGTGGTTTCTACCTGTTCTGAAGCCACTTCTCCAGCAATTTTGGCATCTTTAGGTGTGGATGTCATTTATGGAGACGGAGAATTTTGCCGCTTACCTCACCTAGGTTTTGTTCTCAATAACCGACGCTTACGGGCAAGGGCATATTTAATTGCAACGGGCTCTTGTGCAGAAATTCCTGATATCGATGGGTTAGATACAACCTGTTATTGTACCCCAAGAACTATCTGGAATCACGTAGACAAGTCTAGACACAAAGTTATCGGGGCGGGTTTGACTAATAGGGTTCCTCCAGAAACCGATAAAGTCATAAAACCTACCCCTCTGGGAGAACCGGAGGATCTAGAAGAAACCTCTCCCTTTCAGTTACAGAAAAATTGGTTAGTTGTTGGTAGCACTCCCCATGCTGTCGAACTAGCTCAAACATTAGCGCGGCTGGATTACCAGGTGACACTGGCGGTGAGTGAGGCTCATATTTTTCCCCAAGAAGACTCAGAGGCGTCGTGTCTAGTTCAAGCGCAATTAGAAGCTGAAGGAATTCGTGTTTTGACTCAAAGTTCAGTAACTCAGATAAGGCTGATTGAGGGGAAAAAATGGGTGCAAGTGGGAAATCGAGCCATTGAAATTGATGAAATTCTTTGGGCGACGGGTCAAACGCCTAATATTGAATCCTTAAATTTAGCAGGGGTTGGCGTCAAGTTTTCCCGAAAAGGGTTGAAACTCAACCAAAAACTGCAAACTACTAATCCCCGTATCTATGCTTGTGGTGATGTGATTGGCGGTTATCAATTTGAGCATGTTGCCGAATATGAAGCGAATATTGCGATAAAAAATGCTTTATTTTTTCCCTTATGGACTGTAGACTATCAGGGGATTCCCTGGGCAATTTTTACTGATCCAACCTTAGCACGGGTGGGGTTAACGGAAGCGCAAGCCAGAGAGCGTTATGGGAAGGAGGTTTGGGTGGTGCGACATTATTTCAAAACTTTGGATAAGGCGCAAATTATCGGGGAAACAACTGGGTTTTGTAAGCTGGTGGTGCGTCGGAATGGGACGATTTTAGGTGGGTTAATTGTGGGAGCAGGTGCAGATGAATTGATTGGTGCGATCGCGCTGCTGATTCGCCATAAAATTAAGGTGGGATCACTGGCTAAAATGCCCCAAGCTTCGCCTACAATGTCAGAGATTCTTTCTAAAACAGCACAGGAGTGGCAACGTCAACGCTTAGAGCGGAATCAGATGTTACAAAATCTACTGGAAGGCTTTTTTAACTGGCGGCGTAAATGGTGATAATTGTCCTTTGTCATGGGTTTTTTAGGGGCGGGTTTCACTATTATCGTTTCTTACCTGCTGCAAATCGAGTTAAACCCGCCCCAACCTAGTTGATATCACTTTCTTATAAAAAGATTCTAAGGATCTTAAACCTGTGCGATCATCATAAAGTCGATGATGGTTTTGATAAATCTTCTTCACCATATTTTGTCGCCAGTCGCTGTCTAAACCCAGTCCCACGGAAATCTCGATATACTCAGCTTCATCATTGGCAATTGTTTCTGTTATTCCCATCATTTTTAATATACCAGATGCGTGACGACCGCGCATAAATTCACCCGGACAGGTTACTACAGGTAAACCGCAGGCAATTGCTTCTAAGGTGGTATTTCCCCCAGACCAACTTAAGGTATCTAGAAAAATATGGGAGACTAAATTAAGATTAATGTAACTCACCCAGTCCTGTTTGGGTAAAATTATACAGTAATCTTGATGATTGAGACCAATCTGAGTAAATACTTGTTGTAAACGGGCTTTAAATTGGGCAGTAATCCGAGAACTTGGAGAGGCAATAAAGACAAATTGGGCGTGGGGTACTCGTTGAGCAATTTGGGCAAAAATAAAGTCAAACTGGGGCAGATATTTAAATAATGATTGGCAAGACAGATAAATAACAGAATCCTCGCGAAGCTGAAAGTCAGATCGGGTTTTGGTCGAGTTTTGTATCGATGGCTTTTCGTAACAAATGCCGATATTGGGCAGAGAAATCAGTTGTTCGCTATAGTGATATTTTGCATTGTCTGGCTCCATTAATTCACTCGATAAAAAGTAATCAATGGTAGGTAAACCCGATGTTACTGGATGCCCCCAGGTCACGCATTGTACCGGGGCTAGCCTCAAGCCAGCAATGAGACTGGTCAAGCCATCCATGCTGATATCGGTAAATACGAGGATATGGAGTTGATCGGCGAGTATTTGTTGGCAGACGGTATCTAAGTTACCATAAATGTGATAAGATTTATCACTATACTTTTTGAATTCTTGCGTTATAAAGTCGGTTTTATGACCGATGTGGTAAGTATAAATTTCAAAGCTCTGTTTATCGCTATTTTTTATCCAGCCTAAGGTTAATTTACCAACGGTATGTCCGCGAAAATAAGCCGAAACATAACCGACACGGATCTTATCAGTGAGACTAAGTGGGGGTAAAGATAGAGGCGTTGCCCACTGGGGATAATGGGTAGCCATCATTTGATGAACTAATGTTCCATATTTCCGTTGTACGCCTCGGTCATTTAATCCTTGATACCCTAGGTAGAAGCTGAAGGCATGTTTGGCTAATGCTTTGACTGCTTGTGTTCTCTGAACAGCGGTATATGAGGCGATTTGTTGCTGTAAGTAATTGAGTCCCTGGCAAAAATGCTGACGCCAAATGGAAATTTGTCTCTGATTTTCGTAGAGAATGGGTAAGACAAGTTTACTCTGCCATTGAGCTTCAATCAAATCCGGTTTAAATTGAAACGCTTTTTGGAAGTAGGGAATTGCCTCGTTTACTTGGTTTTGATTCGCTAAGGCAAGTCCTAGGTTGTGGTTGGCTTCAGGATGAGTGGCATTTAGACGCAGGGCTTGTTGTAAATAATTTGTGGCTTTCTCGAACTGATTTTGGGGTAATAGTGTGCAACCTATGCCCACATAAGCCTTGAAAAATTTAGGATCTAGGGTTAAGCTTTTTTGATAATGGCTGAGGGCGTCCTGAAATTGAGCTTGTTCGAGGAAAGCATTGCCTAAGTTACAGTGTGCTTCAGGGGTGTTAATTTGGAAGAAAATTGCCTGCTGGTAATAGAAAATTGCTTCTTTGAGTTGACCCAATAGGTGCAGTGATTCGGCTAGTTTAAGATAAGCATCCCCATAGTTGGGCGCTAGGCTTACTGCCCAACGAAACGATTGTATGGCGGCGTCGAGTTGCTGGTGCTGGATTAGGGCATTGCCCAGGTTATAGTAAACACCAGGATTATTCGGACTTAGGGTAAGGGACTGTTGGTAATGCGCGATCGCAGGTTCACTCTGTCCCTGTTCTAAGAGGGCGTTGGCTAAGTTACAGTGTACATCTGGATCACTAGGATTGAGTTTAAGTGCTTTTTTATACTGTTCAATCGCCGCCGATAGGTTACCATGCTCTTTGAAGGCATTGCCTAAGTCGTAATGGGTTGAACTGTGATTGGGCTTGAGCGCGATCGCTCGTTGGTAGTAAGGAATAGCTTGAGTTAACTCTCCAGAGGCGTGTAGCGCTGCCGCTAGGCTGTAGTAAATTTCAGCATAGTCGGGGATGAGAGTTATCAACCGACGATAACAGGCAATCGCTTCATCAAGCCGCCCCAGTTGGTGAGCAATCGTACCCAGGATATGCAGCGCTTCAGTGGAATCCGGTTGCTCTGAAAGAATTTGGCGACAGAGCAATTCAGATCGATGGAAGTCACCCGCCTGGTATGACTCGAAGGCGGTAACGAGGGTATCGGAGATCGGACTCATACAGAATGATGCCTACTGAAGTGGCTACGGGTTTTAGAGTAAGGCAGAAACTATTGTGTGATTTTATCGAGTTTTTTACTTTTTGAGTTTAACTTAGCAGATGAAGCCGAAAAATAAAGGGCTTTTTAAGGGTGTAACGGCGATTAACGCCAAGCCGGAACGCATAAGCAACCCAATTACTCCGGTAAGAAGGTTGGACTTGGAAAATTTAGGAGGTAATGCTGTGAAGTTAAAGATTGTCGCTTTTTCTGTGTTGTTGGGTTTGGCATCATTGTTGGGAGCTTGTCAGAATGTGACGACTCCACCTGAGGAGCCTGCTTTAGAAGAGCAAAATCCCGCAGGTGAAACCGAGGTTATGCCAACAGAGGAAGAAACCGAGGTTATGCCAACAGAGGAAGAAACCGAGGCTATGCCAACAGAGGAAGAAACTGAAGCTATGCCAACAGAGGAAGAAGAGGAAGAAACTGAGGCTGTACCATCACCCTAGTTTGATCAGTATGTGAGCTTACCTTGGGAGCGACAAGTCATAGAAACAGGTGTCACAGATGAGACTTTTACTCGTGGAAGACGATGAGCGCATTACCGATGCCCTAGAAGAAGATCTCACCGATCAACATTATGCGATCGATGTGGCGCATGATGGGGAGGAGGGGTTAGATTTCGCTGATTCTGTCACCTATGACTTAATTTTGCTGGACATTATGTTACCCAAAATTGATGGGATTGCACTCTGTCGGCGACTACGCTCCCAAGGCTGTAGCACTCCGATTCTGATGCTAACGGCTAAGGATACCATTACTGATAAGGTTATGGGATTGGATGCAGGAGCTGATGACTATTTAGTTAAACCCTTTGACCTGCAAGAGTTATCAGCTCGCATTCGAGCTTTACTGCGTCGGGGTGTTTCTACTGCACCGCCAGTATTGGAGTGGGGAAAGCTGCGTCTAGATCCAAGTACCTGTGAAGTTTTTTATCAAGATAACCTCTTATCGCTTTCACCCAAAGAATATTCGTTGTTAGAATTTTTCTTACGCCATGGTCGTCGTGTATTTAGCCGCGCTCAAATCTTAGAACACCTTTGGCCCTTTGAGCGACTCCCGGAAGAAGCGACGGTTAAAGCTCATATCCGCAGTTTACGACAGAAACTTGAAGCCGGCGGCGCTCCTAGTGATTTGATTGAAACGGTTTATGGTTTGGGTTATCGTTTGAAACAGTGATTGTTGATTGTTCATTGGTTTTACAATGATTCAAATCTCGGTCAGGGCGGGTTTCGTTAAATTAGGGTTTTTCTCCTTAAGGTTATTGGTAAAATCCACACATACACACAGTCAGGGCGGGTTTAGTTACATCTACTGTGAGGGGCAGAAACGATAGTAGTGAAACCCGCCCCTACAAACCAAATTCCCTTGCTCGAAGCGAAGGGTCAAGACTGATAATGTTTCAAGGTATACGATGGCGTCTATTGTTGTCTTACCTAACTGTAATGGCAGCAATTTTGAGTTTCTTTGGCACGGGAGTTTATGTCTTTGTTAGCCGCAATCTTTATGATCAACTGGATAAAAAATTACTGACTCTGGCTCAAGCCGCCGCCGCCTCGTTCACTCCTGTGAAAATGAAGGGTTCTCAATATCTTAATCAAGTTGATGCGGTTCCCTGGCGTGATATTTTTAATCGGGATCAGCAAAGTTTAGAATGGTTTGATGCCAAGGGTAAACTTTTGGCAAGTCGAGGCGCCCTAGAATTGGACTCTAGACTCAGAGTCGGTTCTCAAACCCTAGAGGAGAAGCAAAAGCCTAGACAGATTCGCACGTACACCATTTCTGTGTTTAAAGATGGCTCAACCCCCAATCAACCCTCTCTAGAAGGGTTTATTCGCGCCTCTCAATCGATGGAGGATATCCAAATCGTCCAGCGTCAACTGCTGTGGGGATTGGGGATGGGGGGTTTTATGGGGTTAGGCTTAGTCGGTTTGGGCGGACTTTGGTTGACGCAGAAAGCTTTGGAGCCGATTGAACAAAGTTTTCAGCAACTGAAACAGTTTACAGCAGATGCGTCCCATGAGTTACGTAGTCCTTTGATGGCGATTAAAGCATCCGTTGATGTGATGCGAAATCATCCGGAGCGAATTCACCCCAAGGATGCGAAAAAATTAGCGGCGATCGCAAGTGCTACCGATCAGATGAGTCATTTATCAGAAGATTTACTGTTTTTAGCCCGAACTGATCGCACAGTATCAACTCCTAGCCGTGAGAAAATGCCAATTTCTCTGAATAAATTTTTACAGAATTTGCTGGATTTGTTAGAACCTTTTGCTCAAGACAAAGAGATTACACTCCAGTCTCAGTGGCTAGCGACGGTTTCTGTGGTGGGGGATGAATCACAACTGACTCGCTTATTTTGTAACTTACTGGAAAATGCGATTCAATACACGCCTGCTAAAGGGAAAGTAGACTTAATTTTGGCAAAAACTAATCGCTTTGCCATTGTTAGTGTTAAGGATACAGGAATTGGCATTGAGCCAGAACAGTTACCCTTTGTGTTTGATCGCTTCTGGAGGGCGGATAAAGCCCGTTCTCGCCGCGAGGGGGGGACAGGGTTAGGTTTGGCGATTGCTGCTGCGATCGCGCAGCGTCATGGCGGGAAAATCACAGTTACCAGTCAGGTTGGGGTGGGTAGCTGCTTTCAGGTGCGTTTACCTGCTGTTTAACTCAGGTTCTTTGCTATTGTAGGCTAGAGATTTCTTAACTCGCAGCCTCCTATGACAGCTAGCGCTCAGATCACTCAATTCCAGTACAAACCCCTACACAAGCCCAACCAGCTTATCTATGGTACGGGTCAGACGGCGGTGGTTACAGGTTGGACCGTAAAAAAAGCGATCGCGAAACAGCTACAACCTCACGAGTTTGCTGTTATCGGTCAACTCTACAGTCCGACACGGGGTATCAGCCTGCTGATCCGGAATCTGTTAGCTAATCCTCATGTCCGCTACCTTCTGGTTCTCAACGCCACGAAGGAAGACCAAAATGCTGGGGGTGGAACGTGCTTATTAGATTTCTTCCGCAATGGGTTTACTGAAGGGTTCAGCGATACAGGACGTCGCTGTTGGGTGATTCAGTCTGCGATTCCTGGCTATATCGATATTGAAATTGAGGCTAATGCCTTGGAGACTCTCCGGCAATCAGTGGAGTGGCAAGAGGCGAAATCAATCGCTGAAGCCGTGAGTCAGGTTAAGTCTTATACGGTTAGGGATAGGGTTGAACCTTGGGGTGCGCCGTTAGAATTTCCCCAAACTGAAGCCGTGCCAACAGTCTTACCTGGATCACGTTACGGACATCGGATTGAAGGCAAGACGATTGCTGAAACCTGGGTCAAAATTATTCATCGGATTAAAACAACGGGAACCCTTCGACCCACGGGTTATGATGGGCAATGGCAAGAATTAATTGATCTGATGGCAGTGGTGACGGATGAGCCACCGGGGTTCTATTTCCCTGAACCCAACTATTTGCCCTGCGATCGCGCTTTTATTCAGGAGTACATTCACCAAATTTTAGATGATGCGCCTTATCGAGAAGGTGTGAAATATACTTACGGTCAACGTCTCCGTTCGTGGTTTGGCAAAGACCAAATTGAGCAGATTATTACCAAATTAATTGGAGAAATTGATGCGGCGAGTGCCGTGATGTCTCTGTGGGATGTTAAGGATCACGAACAAGGGGGTAGTCCTTGCCTGAATCACCTTTGGGCGAGAGTGGTCGATAATGAGTTATCACTGACCGCGACTCTCCGCAGTAATGATATGTATATGGCGTGGCCCTCGAACGCCATGGGACTACGCGCCCTACAACAGTATATCCGAGACGAAATCGCCAAGCGCTCTAGTTATGATTTGCGAATGGGACCATTGATTACTATCAGTCAGAGCGCTCATATTTATGATGATACCTGGGAAAATGCAGATCAGTTAATCCGAAAACAATATCCTGCAATTTGTCGGAATCGAGACTTTTATGACCCGGCGGGTAACTTTTTAATTGAAATTGACGCCAACAAAATCGTTGTTAAACAAACAACTCCGGGTAGTGGTGAAGTCGTTGCTTGCTATTCAGGCAAAAATCCCCTAACGCTGATCAGGGAAATTTGTGCAGCTTCCCCAGCTATTCAACCCGATCATGCCGCTTATTTGGGAATGGAGTTACAGAAAGCCGATGAATCACTGAAAACAAATAAGCTCTATAGTCAGGATAGTAAATGACACCATTTAATCAAGATCGACCAACATGGGATGAATACTTCCTCATGCTGGCAAAACTTGCCGCTACTCGCTCAACGTGCTTGGCTTTTCCGGTTGGTGCGGTAATTGTTAAAAACAAACAAGTTTTAGCCACTGGCTACAATGGATCACCCGCCGGATCAGCTCATTGTACAGAACAGGGATATTGCTACCCAGGTTTAAGTAGCTGTGATGCTAGCAAAGAGATGCCATCTCGTGCTGTTCACGCTGAAGCCAATGCGCTGGCACAAGCCGCTAAACATGGCATTGCGACTACTGATGCTAGTATTTACGTCACCCTAGAACCTTGCCTTTCTTGTTTAAAACTGATCATTTCTGCTGGCATCCATGAAGTCTTTTATGAAACTCCCTTTAACAGTGGAGGCAGCATTCTGGTTAGAGATTCATTTATCCATGAGGGTTTAGTTACCCTGAAAAAAATTCAGCTATCTGAGGAAACAGCAAACAGAGCGGCATCATTTTTATTAAAGCCGACGTCTGTTGCTAGAGCTAGCGTATAACCGTGATCTCATATCAAAATTAATAATTGAGGTAAAGGGACTGTGTTTAGCGATGTTGATATTGAAAAACAACTAGAATCTCAAAAGAGAGATCCAGATACAGGAATCTCAATAGAGCCTTTTGAGAAAAAGTATTTAACACCTGTTGGTTATGATTTGCGAGTTGGAAAAAAAGGATTTTCTTGGAATAATAAACGTGAAGAAAATATTGAAAGAGACGGTGGAATTGAAATTGAACCTAGGGATACAGTAGTGATTGAGACGTTGGAGTCTATAACTTTATCCAGGGAGGTGGGAGCAACTATTCATGCAATGGCTACACGGGTTAATTCTCAAGGATTATCTCACATCTCTACTACTGTAGATCCCGGATGGACTGGTAAACTTTTAATTTCTTGCCACAACTATCGCGATAGTCCTGTAGAACTTCGACTGGGAGATTCTTTCTGCACAGTTTGCTTTTTCAGAGTAGAGTCTCAAGCTAAAGTGTCTGTTGGAAGACCTCCTGACAGAGATGACATCTGGCAGCAGCTTATAGAAAAGGCTAGTCAAGAAAAACAGCAGCTTAGAGAGAAGGCTAATCAAGAAAAACAACGACAGGAGCGAGAAATAAAAGAAGAGAAAGAGAGGGAAAGGAGGGAACGTCAAACTAGATTATTCTGGATGGCTTTTTTTGCTTTTGTCGCTTTAGCTATTGTTATTGTCGCCTCTTTAATTAATCAAGTTATCGGCGCTTCTTTAGCGGCTGTTATCGGTACTATAAGTCCTTTTGTTTTCGAGACATTAAAATCTAAATAAGGGATTGAATTTAGCAAAATATATATCTTGTTGAAATAAATAACGCTGACTTAATTAAGGTATTTTTATCCATTAGCTTATGAATCAAACTCAAGCACACATTTACATTTCCGGTGCATTAACGGGAGTTGAAAACCCTTTAAAAGTCAAGGCATTTTATGAAGCGATTGGGGCGCTTTGTGAAACGATGGAATTTCAAGTCTATGTTCCCCATCTCAAAACCGATCCCATTAATAACCCTGATGTTAGCCCTCGACAAGTTTTTGAGACAGACAAGCGCCAAGTTAGTTCGTCAGATTTAGTAATCGCCTACCTGGGTTGTCCTTCTTTTGGCGTTGGCATGGAATTAGCTTATGCAGAAATTCATAATATTCCTTTGATTCTACTTTACGAAAAAGATAAGAATATATCACGGTTTCCTAGAGGCATCCCCACTGTTATTGCTGAAATTAAGTTTAGTAGCGATGAAGATGCCTTAGCTCGTTTGCAAAAGATTCTAGAGCAGTGGAGTGCCGAGAATCCAACACAACCTCTGTCATTACCGATAGATTACGGCTAAGGCTGGTCGAACTGTGACATATTTTATTTGGAAGCTGCAAAATATTCACATAACAAAGGAACAACATTATCAAACCATCTCAGTTGCGCTCCACTCCAGGCATTGGTTTTAGATGTGGCTAGCAGAGCTCGCCCGTATGCTTTTCCTTTCTCGGTGAGTCGTCGCTCCCTCGAACCCGGTTTTGTCCATTCCTGAATGCCTAATTCATGGAGTGCGGCGTTGACTTGAGCGGCTTTAACTTTTCGTCCTAATTGCTCTGACACCTTCTCAGCGACTTGGGAGGCGATCATCCCCGATGGTTCCTCAACCGAATGGGTGACCAAAAGCTGCTGCGCTTGATTGGCAGCACTGGCTAAAGCCGGAAAACGCTGGGTAAGTACATTCAATTTCCAAGACGCGATCGCACGTTGATCCAATCCCGCTTCTTCTAGCCATTTGGCGATTAACCGTAACCCCTGATCCAGTTGCTGGAGTTGGTTATCAAGGGGGAATTCATCGGTTTGGGGTAATTGTGCGATCGCAGCTTCTATGTCTTTAGGATAGGGCGGGTTCTCTGGCTCTATATCACTCGCTGTCTTAATCTGGAGAGTCTCTAAGGATGTAGAATTCGCCGCTTCCACTAAAGCCGTTGCTGTTTCATTCCCACCATGGGCTTGATGTTGCCAAAACGCTACGGCTGCATCCCAGGATGATAACGCGATCGGTCTAGGCTTGTCCGGTACCACAGCCTTGACTGTTTCTGGCAAGTTGTTTTCGTTTGATTTACAAAATTTTTGCGCTGTCCCCTTGCTTTTTCCCACAACTTCGGCGATTTGCCTGTGGGTGAACAACAAACGCTGATCCTGATCAGAGGTTAGCTGATAACCAGAAACCTCAATGTTTCCAAGCTGGAAACGAACCGCTCTCGCTTCCGCTGCCATGTCACTTTACCTTGAATGAGCGACAAAAAACTTTCCTGTACAACATTGTACAGGGGATTGGTTACCAAGCCCCTACTAAGGCTGATGACTGCGACGAATTTCTGTGATTTGGTCAGCCACCTCCAAAAGTTCTGGTGGCATATCGGGTCCTGTGAGAATAATATCTACTGAACTGGGGCGACTTTCCAGAAATCTCAATACTTCAGTTAGGGGGATTAAGCCGTAGTTGATGGCTAAACTCAATTCATCGAGGACAACGACAGAGTATTTCCCCTCATACACCACCTGCTGAGTATAATGCCACAACTGCTTGAGCGAACTATGTTCTGCCTCATCTAATTCTGGGGTATCGATATATCGTGGCAAATCACAACGAATCCATTCTAAATACTGTCCTAACCGAATCGGATGCTTGTGTCCTTGACCAATACCCCCTTTGAGAAACTGAACCACCAGCACGGGTGTCCCCTGTCCAGCGATTCTCAAGCTTTGGGCAATCACATTGGTAAAAAAGCTGCGCTGGGAACTGGTAAACACTTGTACCAGCCCTTCTAGGGTGTAGGTTAGGTGAGGCGCTGAATTAAGGGTCGGAGTTTCTAACTGGGAAACCATAGTTAACAATTAAAGAGAAATAAATCTGATAGACACCCTTCAAGCGTGAGTGGATAGGTGACAATATTCTCTACCACTCGATTCATGATCAGTGTGAACGGGTAACGACGGAATACGGCGGCAATGCAAGCTTCCATCAGTTTCCGAGCGTGAGCTGAATGAATCGGATTCATCGGTTTTTTGTTGGCATCAATTAGAAAAACGTAGTTTGACATAATTGGTAATTGGTCGGTTTGACCAGTCCTTAAGTAATGTGTGCTTCGGGGATGTTAGAGTCTGGCTTGTTCGGGTTGAAACACTTGCTCTATAAACCTTTCGAGCATTCCTTAATCTCAACCGACAGAG
>NZ_JBKHUP010000090.1:0-32510 GCF_046565525.1 Coleofasciculus sp.
CATTTACCAATGTAGTGCCTATTTCAGAAGTTGTCAACCTTTTGAGAAAAGTTTTTTTGAGAAAAGCTGAAACCCTTACCTGGAGAGGGATTGAGCGAAAATATTTTTTGGGACTACTCTCCATAGGTTCAGAAAACCACTCTTTATGGCAAGCGATCGCACTCGGGAGTCTGTTACATTCGAGTAGCCCATCACCTGCCTAGCCTCAGCAAAATGACAAAATGAAATGAAATGATAGATTTTGACCAGAATATGGAGGTCGTGTGAATTTTCAGTCGGTAATTACGACGTTACATCAGTTCTGGAGCGATCGCGGGTGCCTGATTGCTCAACCCTACGACATCGAAAAAGGTGCGGGAACCAAAAATCCACACACCTTTCTCAGATCCATCGGCGACGAACCTTGGTCAGTGGCTTACGTGGAACCTTGCCGACGACCAACTGATGGACGCTACGGGGAAAATCCCAATCGCTTCCAACAGTACTATCAGTATCAAGTCCTGATTAAACCCTCACCCAACACGGTTCAAGAAATTTATCTAGATTCCCTCCGGGCTTTAGACATTCATCCCGAAGATCATGATATTCGCTTTGTCGAGGATAACTGGGAAGACGCCACAGTCGGAGCGTGGGGAACCGGTTGGGAAGTTTGGCTTGACGGTATGGAAATCACCCAATTTACCTACTTTCAGCAGTGCGGTGGCGTAGACTGTCGCCCGGTTTCCATTGAAATTACCTATGGGTTAGAACGAATCGCGATGTATCTGCAAGAGGTAGATGCGATGACCAAAATCCAGTGGAATGACCAACTTAACTACGGCGATGTTCACCTCCAAGGTGAAATCGAGCAATGTACCTATAATTTCGAGGCATCTAACCCCGACTTACTATTGACGCTGTTTGGTTTATACGAGCAAGAAGCCAAGCAACTTATTGACAGAAGTCTTGTACTACCCAGTCTTGACTATGTTCTTAAATGTTCTCATACATTCAATTTACTGGATGCCAGAGGTGTGATTTCAGTAACGGAACGGACACGCTATATTGGCAGAATTCGTAACTTGGCAAGGCGAGTGGCACAACTTTACCTACAGCAACGAGAAGGATTAGGATTTCCGCTCAAGCCATCACCCCCCTCTGAAAAGCTATCGGTTTAGGGTTGGCGACTTGAACACTTTCGTCGTGCTTATTGTTTCTTTCATACCGTTTTGGTTTGGAAACCCAGTCTAGCTATCCGATGAATCTTGCCCGTGGTTCGCTATTGAGTTTGGCTTATATTCTTGGCTTATTGTCTACAGCCATTGTCGGCTTGCCTACTCGTAATGTTTCTTGGCAAGAGTACAGCCTCCTGATAGTGAGTGTAATCGGGATAGGCATAATTTGCGCGATCGCACTCCCTCGGATTTGGCGCACCGGACCTAGAGCCAGATTATGGTTGACAGCTAGCTTCATTGCCGTTGTTGCCCTTGTCTATGTCCAACTGCGATTGCCTCAACCTGAACTGAATGACATAAGTAAACTTGTTTCTTCTTTTCAAGGTACGATGCAAGGGCAAGTCGTCACCATTCAAGGCGAAGTCGAAACAGTTCCTCGACTGACGAGATCCCTTAAGGGACAATTTTGGCTAGAAGCCACCCAGCTTAATGAACTAGAAAGTAACGAAAATCGAGGCGCGACGACGCGAGGTGTCACAGGTAAGTTATATGTAACCGTGCCTCTATTGCAATCGACGGGTCTTTTTCCCGGTCAAACCATTTCCGTCACAGGCGTTTTATACAAACCCAAACCAGCAGCAAATCCTGGCGGTTTTGATTTTGCCACCTATTTGGCAAAAGAAGGGGCATTTGCCGGCTTAAGCGGGCGACAAGTCAGTTTTCCCGATGAAAATCAACAACCGACTTGGGGATGGTGGATGTTACGAGAACGTATTATCCAAGCCCAAGTGCGTCAGTTAGAAAGTCCAGCCGGTCCACTGTTAAGTTCGATTGTATTGGGACGCAAAGCCGTCGATTTACCCTATGATATTCGCGACCTCTTTATTAGCACAGGATTCGCTCATATCTTGGCGGCGTCTGGGTTCCATGTGTCATTAATTTTGGGTTCAGTATTAGCGTTAACAAAACCTTGGGGAACAAAAGCGCAATTTGGGATTGGACTAACGGCGTTGCTGATTTATGTCGGCTTAACGGGTTTGCAACCGTCAGTTCTGCGAGCTGCCATTATGGGATTAGGTGCATTAGTGGCACTGCTGACTCATCGGCAAGTTAAACCCTTGGGTTCTTTATTACTCGCCGCGACGATTTTGTTGATTATCAATCCGTTGTGGATTTGGGATTTAGGATTTCAGTTAAGCTTTTTGGCAACCCTGGGATTGCTGGTAACTGTACCCCCCCTAGTCAAGCACCTCGACTGGCTACCTTCAGTGATTGCCGCTTTGTTCGCTGTTCCCTTAGCGGCGCTGTTGTGGACATTACCCTTACAACTGTACGTCTTTGGCATGATTGCCCCTTACAGTGTGGTTGTCAATATCATCGCCACACCATTAATTAGTTTAATTAGCCTTGGGGGTTTCCTGAGTGCCTTAGTTGCATTAATCTCACCCCTAGCAGGTAGCGCGATCGCGGGATTGTTGTACTATCCTCTTCAGGGCTTGCTGGAATTGGTGCGATTTTTTAATGCTTTACCCGGTAGTTCAGTCGCCCTAGGCACGATTTCTCTGGCGCAGTTGCTGCTGCTTTATGGGTTAATTGGCATCACTTGTCTCAGTTCTCGCGTACAGTTACGAGGACTACTAGCGGGTATGATCGCGTTAACCATCGTTGTCTTACCCATTTGGCAAACACAGCTAGAACAGTTTCAAGTTACAGTATTAGCCGCTGATCAAGAACAAGTTGTGGTGATTCAGGATCACGGTCAAGTGACGCTGATCAATAGCGGGGAAACCGATACCGCTAATTTTACCATCTTGCCTTTTTTGCAAAAGCAGGGAATTAATCAAGTAGATTGGGCGGTGGCTGTTGATTCACAACCTCTTCTCCGGAGTGGTTGGGTGTCGATATTGGAAAGTTTGCCCGTTAAGCGGTTCTATGATTTAGCCCATTCAGAACCTTTACCCAATGATACTCAGGCGATCGCAGAAGCGGTTCAATCCCAAAATGGAATTTATGAAGTCGTGTCAACTGAACAACGTTTAGCCGTTGGTTCTACAGGTTCTGGAGACAAAACGACTCTAGAATTAATTAAGGCTCAACCGCCAGTCGTACAGCTTCAAATTAAGGATCAAGTCTGGTTACTCTTGGCAGATATGGCGCCAGATGAGCAAAACCAATTCGCCCAAACAGGTAATCTCCCTCAAATTCAAGTGCTATTGTGGTCAGGGGAATCTCTCACCCCCCGATTGGTAGAGGGACTCAAACCCGAAGTTGCGATCGCGTTAGCTGAAATCATTGAACCCCAAGCGGCAAAATTGCTGCAAAATGCCCAGGTTGAATTGTACTGGACAGGTCGTGATGGGGCGATTCAGTGGACACCTGAACAGGGCTTTGAAACTACCTTGGAGGCTAACCGTACTGATGCAGCGCTTTTGTGAACCCTTGAGACGCTTTTGAGATGCTACTCAGTAACAATGAGTGCTACTATCATAAGAACAAAGACCTGGAGAGGTGGCAGAGCGGTTGAATGCGGCAGACTCGAAATCTGTTATGGTGTCACAACCATCGGGGGTTCGAATCCCCCCCTCTCCGTTCAAGCGTCAATGGAAATTAGAATTAAACCTTGACAGATTGAGCAACTTGTGATTTAGCTTTAAAGTGATTAATTAAGCCGCCACAAAGCATAATTTCTACCTGACGGGGACTCAGGCTATGAGTCATGGAATATACTATGTCCTTAGTTAGGTTCTTTACAGGAATTGAACGCCCTGCGCTTAACGCATCCCGTAAGCCAATAATTTCCAGTTCATCCCCTTCGCTGATACTGTCGTAATCTTTAGGATTGACAAACTCCAAAGGCATAATCCCAAAATTCACCAAATTTTGCCAACCAATCCGGGCATAAGATTTAGCTAATACAGCCACTTGCCCCAAATAACGGGGTGCGATCGCGGCATGTTCCCGGCTAGAACCCTGAGCATAGTTACTTCCAGCCACAATAACATGACCCCCAGATTTTTCCTTAGCCGCTTCTGCCCGTTGCCAAAAGGTGTCATCCTTCATGTAATAGACAAACTGGCTAATGCCGGGGATATTGCTGCGGTAAGGTAGAACCCGCGCACCTGCGGGTAATATTTCATCGGTGGAAATATTATCCTCAACTTTCAACAGTACAGGTACAGAAATAGTATTAGATAAGGCGGCAAATTCGGGGAAGGATTTAATATTCGGTCCCTTTTCCAGTTCAACTGTCCTGCCATCTTCCGGCGGAGCCACTAACATATCGGTATTAATGACTTCAGTTTCTGGGGCAATAAATTGCGGATAGGTAATCCTACAACGCTGTTCCAACTCACGCGGATCAGTGATTTCTCCAGTGATAGCCGCCGCTACAGCCGTTTCTGGACTACACAGATAAACTTGATCATCGGCAGTCCCGGAACGTCCGGGGAAGTTACGTGGCATTGTTCGTAAAGAGATTTGATCAGAAGCAGGTGCTTGTCCCATCCCGATACAGCCTAAACATCCTGCCTGATGAAATCGTACCCCAGCATGGATTAAACTCATAAAGGCGTCATCCATTGCCGCTAAATTCTCAATCACCTGGCGGGAGGTTGGGTTAACATCAAAGGACACGCGATCGTGAACCATTTGTCCTTTCACGATTTGGCTGACTATCCAAAAATCACGCAACCCTGGATTCGCTGAGGAACCAATCACCACCTGATTCACAGGGCGTCCCTGCACTTCGGTGACGGGAACAACATTTCCGGGACTACTGGGACAGGCAATTAAGGGAACAAGTTCAGACAAATTAATCATGTCATAGACATCATATTTAGCCCCCTCATCGGCGACAAGTTCAACCCAGTCCTGTCCTCGCCCTTGAGACTCTAAAAATTGCTTAACTCCCGCATCTGAAGGGAAAACAGTCGTCGTTGCTCCCATTTCCGTCCCCATATTGGCGATAACATGGCGATCCATAGCACTGAGTTGGGCAAGTCCAGACCCGTAATATTCAATAATTATGCCTCGACAGCCGTGGACATCGTAGCGCCGCAACATTTCCAGGACGACATCTTTAGCACTAACCCAATCGGGTAATTTTCCCAAAAGTTTGACACCCAAAACTCTGGGCATTTTCACAAACATAGGTTCCCCAACCATTGCCATTGCCACATCAATTCCGCCAGCGCCAAATGCTAGCATTCCCAGCGAACCCGCAGCCGGGGTGTGACTATCGGAACCGATCAAGGTTTTGCCCGGAATACCAAACCGTTCTGCATGAACGGGATGGCTGACACCATTGCCAGGACGACTATACCAAATGCCAAACCGTTGACAGGCGGATCGTAGAAATAGATGATCGTCGGCATTTTTATAATCTGTTTGCAGAAGATTGTGATCGACATATTGTGCCGAAAGCTCAGTTTTAACCCGATCAATACCCATGGCTTCTAACTCCAGCATGACCATGGTTCCTGTGGCATCCTGGGTAAGAGACTGATCAATCCGCAGTCCAATTTCTGCACCGGGCTTCATTGTGCCAGAAACCAGATGGGATTGAATCAGTTTTTGGGTGACATTCAAGGGCATGAATTGATTTCCTGCTGTTTCTACCGAGTCGTTGCTAAGACAATAACAGGTTAAGGTTGGGGAAAATGTCTATCCAAGGTTCAAGTTATCCCCTTTTTGCCACGGCGATTCAAATCGCAAAACCACAAAAACAAAGTCCGCACAGGCGGACTGGATTATCAAGGGGGAGTTAAATACAGACCAATACTAACTACGCTTCGACTTTCACCCCTCTCCAAAAGGCGACATAGCCCTCAATATTTTTCGCCTTCTCTTTTGCTTGGGGATAGTACCACGCTGCATCCTTATTCTGTTGCCCATCAATTTCGATGGTATAGTAACTGGCTTGACCCTTCCAGGGACAGCTTGTATGGGTGCTGCTTTCCTTGAAATACTGCTGATTAATCGAGTCTGGGGGGAAATAATAATTTCCTTCCACAATTTGACAGTTGTTGCTCTCAGCGAGAACCGTGTCGTTCCAGATGGCTTTAGGCATTGTTACGTTACTTCATAAAGTCTCTAATTCTTATTATGGAGGTAACGGTACAGAAGGGTGGGGGAATCAGAAAAAATCCTCCCCAAGTTTGGTATTATTGGATACATTTTTGCTTGAATTTCTCCGGGTTGCTCAAGTTGAGAGTTGACTCCAAGCACGATGAGTGTATGGAATGCGCTATCAATCGGCGTTTCTCACTGTCCACCTGAGGTTGTTACAATGATTGGGTCATAAGCGCCCACAGCATCCATCATGTATCAGTTGCAATCCTTGGAGGACGCCCTCAAGCAGTTTTTTGGATATGATACCTTCCGCCCAGGACAGCAGCAAATCGTTGAAGAAGCGCTTCAAAATCGTGACTTGCTGATTATTATGCCGACAGGGGGCGGTAAGTCACTGTGCTTCCAATTACCCGCCTTACTCAAACCGGGGTTAACGGTGGTGGTATCGCCGTTGATTGCACTGATGCAAGACCAAGTGGATGCCTTAGTGGATAACGGCATTGGGGCAACGTTTCTCAATAGTACCCTGAGTTGGGACGCCGTGCGATCGCGGGAACTGGCGATCCTCAAGGGCAAGATTAAACTGCTTTACGTCGCCCCAGAACGCCTGCTGGGAGAGCGATTTGCACCCTTTTTAGAGCAAGTGCGATCGCAGGTAGGAATTTCTGCCTTTGCTGTTGATGAGGCGCACTGTGTCTCGGCGTGGGGACATGATTTCCGCCCCGAATATCGGCAGATTCAACAATTACGCCAACGGTATCCCGATATCCCTATGCTAGCCCTTACCGCTACAGCCACAAAGCGGGTGCAGCAGGATATTGTCCAACAACTCAATCTCAAGCAAGCCAGTATCCATATTGCTAGTTTTAACCGCCCTAACCTCTACTACGAAATTCAACCCAAACAGCGCCAAAGCTATAATCAACTCTTCAAAAAAGTTCAATCCTATAAAGGATCAGGGATTATCTATTGTCTCAGTCGTCGCAGCGTTGAAGAAGTGGCTTTTCGACTGCAAAAAGATGGCATTTCTGCCTTACCGTACCATGCCGGGATGAGTGATACTGACCGCTCAACAAATCAAAATCGTTTTATTCGAGATGACGCCCAAGTGATGGTGGCAACCATTGCCTTTGGTATGGGAATCAACAAACCGGATGTCCGCTTTGTGATTCACTACGATTTACCCCGAAATTTAGAAGGTTATTATCAAGAATCGGGACGGGCAGGACGAGATGGAGAACCTGCTTATTGTACGCTTTTTTATAGTCCGGGTGATATTCCCCGACTCGATTATTTTATTGATCAAAAACCTGATCCAACAGAACAGCGTGTTGCCCGTCAACAGTTACAGCAAATACGAGACTACGCAGAAGGAACGGATTGTCGCCGCACCATTTTACTCAGATATTTTGGCGAACGGTTTAAGGGAAATTGCCATAACTGCGATAACTGTTGCCATCCTAAACCGATTGAAGATTGGACGATTGAAGCACAAAAGTTTTTGTCCTGTGTGGCGCGTTGTCGAGAACGGTTTGGTATGACTCACATTATTGACGTGCTGCGGGGTTCACAGAAAAAGAAGGTGGAACAGAATGGACATCACCTCCTCTCAACTTATGGAATCGGTAAGGATAAAAGCATTGACGCTTGGAAAATGCTGGCGCGATCGCTCCTGCATCAGGGGTTAATGGATGAAACAACGGATGGATATCGGGTACTGAAGCTAAATAAACTGAGTTGGGAAGTTCTTCGCAAGCAACGTTCTGTGAATATTGCAATTACCCAAACCCCAGTGGCAAAGGCTTTATCGGATATTAATCCAAGAACGGCAGAAATTGAACTGCTGTTTGAGAGACTGCGAAAGCTACGTAAACAAATTGCTGATACTCAATCGGTTCCGCCTTATGTTATTTTCGCTGATTCTAGCCTGAAGTTAATGGCACAACTCAAACCCAAAACTCTGGAGGACTTTGCTCAAATATCAGGTATAACGGCTCATAAATTGACTCAGTATGGAGAGCGGTTTGTTTCGGAAGTTAGAGAATTTTGCCAGGAGCAAAAGTTACCCGTACCTCTGCCTTCAAATAGTCAAATGACCACCTTACAACTGTATCTGCAAGGATTGAGTATAGAGGAAATTGCTGAAAGACGGGGTTATATTCCTAGTACTATTCTTACTCATTTGAGTGAGCTAATTGAAAAGAATCAACCCGTGGATTTAAACCGATTGGTGCCAGTCGAACGGCAAAAGCCAATCTTGCAAGCGATTCAGAACGTTGGCACTAACTCCCTGAGAAGCTTGCGGGAACAGTTGGGAGAGGATTATAGTTATGATGAAATTCGCCTCGTGCGATCGTGGTGGATTCGGGAGAAGAGTTCATGAACCGCGCCTTACGCAGTACCGCAGCCGTTCTGATGCTGATTTTTACCACGGATTCCCCACCATAGTGAAAGACGCCCAATAATAAGGATGGGTAAAATCTTGTGATTGTGGCAGTTCAGAGGGTAACAAAATCGTTCCCGCAGACGTAATCAGTTGACCATTTGTCAGTTGAACTTGCCCCTTAAGCATATCGATTTGCACCTGTCGTAAGGCTTCTGCTTTAATTGGAGCGGTTTTTAAGTGATTATAAAATTGGGTCATTAGCGCTAATGTGCCTTCATCACTGACGTACCACAAACTGGCTAAGGTTGATTTTACTCCCGCTTGCACTGCTAATCCAGCAAAGCCTAACTCAGCATTTTCATCCCCTAATGCAGTCCGACAGGCGCTGAGTACCAGTAATTCTACAGCGGGATTATTCCACCCCAATTCTGGCAATTGATCAAGGCGTAGCTTACTATTCCATAACTGAATATAGGAATTAGAGATAGCACCGGGACGAAAATCAGCATGAGTGGCGAGGTGAATAATGCCAAAGGGTTGTTTTTTTCGTTGGGCTTTAAGATTCTCTAGAGTAAAGCCTTCATCCAGGAAAAATTTACCTTGCCATAGTTTCTGGGTGATTACTTCTAATTCCACAGGAACAGCGGGTAAGGGCTTTTGATCGCTAAATTTTGCTGCCCCCATCGCCAATACTTGGGTATCTTTCACACTTTGGAAGCGGGTATCGGTGAGGCTTAAACTGGGCATAATTCCTACACTATAATTCTCGATTAAAAATCGCTGTTCGTTGTGTAGGGCAGCTACGGGAATAGAACGTAAACCTTTATCCATAACAAACACCAGGTTTTGAATGCCTTGGGCTTGCAAGTCAGCTTCTAATGGCGTAATCAACCATTCGTAGAGTTGTTTCGCTGGGGCTAAGTAACTCTTAGCATCTCGGACATTGGTTACCGTTTCTTGAAACTGTTGCGCCATTTGTAAAACTTCAGCGCGGGTGATGGGTATGGATTTCTGAATGGGTTCTCCTTGGGCTGTCACTAAGACGAGATCTAGCTGATCATTATCCTGGGGGGTAGCCGATGAGGAAGAGATGCTACTGGGAACAAACATTACATAAATTAATGCTGGTTTGACCCCTGTTGCTTGGGTAATATCTTGCAATAGTTGACGCGCCTCACTTAGGGTGAGAATTTGAGTGCCTGATTTGTCGAGATAGGATTCAAATTCTTGCGTATAAGCCGTATCAATTGTGCCAAATAGGGTGTCAATATTTACAGATGGTAAGCTGGTTTCAACTGGAAGTTGTGAGGGCGACTCTTTTTGCATAATCAGCGGATTTTCGGATGACGATGCACGGCGGGTTTCCGGTGTAATCAGTTGAATCTGACTTGGTGCGATTCCCTGAGTATAGGGATTGGGATAGGAACCCTGGATAATTTGATTATCGTTTCCTGTCGCGATCGCGCCTCTGGTACCATTCATATCGTTGTAGTCTTCCCCGACGGTGAAGGGGATAATTCGCCCTCCCTGATGGCGAATTGTAACTGATCCACCTCCATTCCCGCCTGCGGTGGAGATACTGGTTGTTGTACCTGTGCGATCGCGAAATGTATCAGTTGCTCGGAAAAATTGTTCTGTGGTAATATCTACGTTACCACCCCTGCCGTTTGTTCCACCTTGAGCATTAATCGAATCAACTTCGATATCGCCTTCTGGATCTAAGGTGACATCTCCAGCATTGCCCTGAGTTGCACTGGAATTGATTGTACCCGCTTGAATCCCAGTTTTGGCTTTTACTGTAATATCTCCGCCTTGATTTACTCCCGATGTATTCAGATTTCCGGTAGTAATAGCATCTTGATTACTGGTGAGAGAGATTCCTGCATTGGCGGTAATATCGTTTACGTTAATCCCTTGATTCGCCAGTAGGTTGACTGTAGCATTATCGAATCCGGTAATTGTACCTGTGGCGGTGATCGAACCTGAACCTGTTGGTGATAATATGGATAGCGGATCACTGAAGGTAAGATTGCCATTGAGTGCGATCGCGCCACTGCCATTATCTCTTCCAATCCTGAGACTCTGGAACCCCTCTTCAAACACGCCTCCGGTGAGTGTAAAGTCTTGAGTGGGATTCAGCGGTTGCAAAACCAGATTAGTATTTGAGCCCGTTACCGTTGCACCCAAGGTAATCTCTGATGCGGTTAGGGATAAATCCGATAAGACAGCGAGGGTATCTTGGATGCTTAAACGACTCGCGGTAACATTTCGGTTAAATTGGGTGGTTCCCCCGGCGTCAGTGGTGAGACTATTTAATGGTGTGACACTACCCACAGCACCAGAGAATGTCGTGGTTCCGCTACTGAAGAGACGTAAAGCGCGATCGCCATCCACGATACCATCAAATCTGATCGTACCACCTGCCGCATTCAGGTCAACATCAGCCCCTAAATTAACCCTGTCTCCTAAGAATGTAAGATTACCGCCTGCGGTTGTGATATTAGAATTAAGCTTTGTCGTAGCAGCATTGAGGGTAATCGCGGCATTGTTCTCACCCATCAGTATACCATTGAGAACAATGTCTCCCGTAGGCGACTGAATCGTCACGGGATCACTGAACGTAAAATTATTATCCAGGGTAATTGTACCACCTCCTGATTCTCGACCAATGGTTATAGTCGGAAAACCATCTTTAAATATTCCACCATTTAAACTAAAGTCTTGGTTGGGATTTAGAGGTTGAAGAGTTAACGTTTTATTTGTGCTTGTCTCAATTGAGTTCAAGTCAATGGCTGCAGCGGTTAGGGATAAATTCGATAGCACATCTACCGGATCTTGCAAATTCAACCGATTTGCCGTAACGTTTCCCTGGAATTGAGTTATTCCGCCAGCATCTGTGGTGAGAGTATCTAGTGGGGTAGCACTACCAACCGCGCCTCCAAAGGTGATTGTACCCGAACTTAATATTGTCAAATCATGATCACCATCAACTGTACCCTGAAAGCTAATCGGCTTACTACCACTATTGAGAGTAACGTCATTAGTCAGTTCAACCTTGTCTGCATTAAACGCTATACCACCGCCTTCAGTAGTGATATTAGCATTTAGGTTAATAGTTGTGCTATTGAGTGTAATTGAAGCATCATCTGTGCCACTAACATTGCCCTTAATCACTATCACTCCATCAGGCAATTCAATCGTTACCGGATCACTGAAGGTGAGATTGCTTAAATCAATTTGCCCATCACTATTCAGATTGCGGATTGTCAGACTTTTAAAACCATCCTGGAATCCAGTTTCATCTTGGGAATTCTCTGATCCTGCTAGGCTAAATATATCAGCCGTATTTGACGATTGAAGAATCAGATTTCGATTTGTCCCCGTAATCGTTGAACCAAAGTCAATTTTATCTGCCGTTAACGATAAGTCGGACAGCACCTCTACTGAATCTTGGATGTCGAGTTGATTAGCCGTAATATTTTTATTAATTTGAGTAGTTCCCGCTTCATCTGTACTGATGGTGTTTAAACGGGTGATACTGCCAACCTCACCGAAAAAACTCGTTACCCCAGGGTTTAATATAGTCAAATCATGAGTTCCATTAACCGTATTATTGAAGTTGATTTGACTATTTTCATTCGTACTTATAACAAGGTCAGCTTTTAACTCAAGGTTTGACATAAAGTCGATTCTCGGAGATAGTTGCACCTCGCCTTGTGTCAAGGTTAATGTTGAATTTGACAGCACTTCTACCCGATTATTAAATTCTAGCTGGTTGGCGGTTATATCATGATTGATGATCGTTTTTCCATTAGCATCAGTGCTGATAACATTTAATGAATTGAGACTACCCACAATACCATTAAATAGTGCTGTACCCGTATCCGTATTTAAACTTAAATCATACTCTCCATCAACTGTGCCATTCAAGGTAACATTACCACCACTCGTATTGAAACTGACATTGCCCCCAAGCTGGAGAGGATTATCGAGAGTGAGGTCATTCCCTGCCGTGTTTACGGTTATTTCTTCCCCTGTAAATGCTTGAATATCTAAGACTCCTGTGCCTCTGATATAGGGAAGTTCAGGTTTACTCGACGCTGGCACAAGCTGTATCTCATTGCTTGTCAGGCTAATTTCACCCCCGATAGAACCATTAGACTCTATCCCTCTTGCCAAAATTCTTTCGGCTTCAAGGGTGATATTTCCGCCAGCACCAGAACAACCATCATCCTGACTACAGGATTGTATTGTTCCTTCATTAACACCTCCATTGATACGGGTAGTGGTATCAATTTCTCCACCGCTTCTAATTACAATGTCTCCACCATTATCACCACTTGACTGGATATTCCCACTAATAACATCCCCACCAGCAATCACTTGAATATTACCACCATCTCCATTGCTTCTGCCTTTAGCTATAATATTGGCTACGTCAATACTTCCATTAGGCGCTTCAAGGGTAATATTTCCAGAATTCCCGTTTAGACTATCCGATACGATATTTCTCAAGACGCCCGATGTAATACCGATAATGTTTCCATTCGTCGTTTTAATATAAATATCACCACCTCGACCCGAACCTGTTGTTCCTCGCCAAGCCGCATCAATTCCGGTAAATATAATATCACCCATCGCTTCAAAAATCACCGCACCCGCATCAAAGTTAATATTGGTAGAATTTGTTCTAATTCTACCGACTCGAATATCACCCGTATCTGAGCGCAAAATCAGGGATGGCGTTGTCGTTAAAAGGTCAAAGTCTGGATCACTGGTAGGAATCCTACCCGATTGATCAGGTTCTGTAATCGTAATATTTCTTCCGCGAATGTTACCTGTCGCCTCAACCTTAAGTGCAGGGCCATTGTAATCCACCAACGTGAGATTATTCTGTGCTGAAAGTAACGCTGTTCCCCCCGTTACCGTCTTGGCAACCACATCACCATTATCAATTGAAATACCTGAACCCGTAAGCGCAACTTCACCCTGATCATTCACCGACAAACCCGTAGCGTTACTAACGTTTCCTCCCGTTAACAGTTGTGGAAGAGAAAGAGGCGTAAACGGAACTGCCGTCGCCGCCACAGGAACCTCTAAACTCAACAAATTTCCCGCTTGGCTAATCCGAAGCCATTGATTACCAGGAACCGTGGCTACGGTAATTTGACCCTCTGGGGCGACTAACTCACCCGTACTCACAACCGTACCGCCAATTAAACTGAGATTCTGTCCAGAATCGACTTCTAGGGTTCCTGTATTTACAATAGAACCTGGTTCTGGTGTGTTAAAGACAAAGCCATTGGGTTCTCCCACCAGAGACGTATAATTATTAATCCCTGTGGCATTAAATAAATTATCGCCCAAACTAATACCTGTCGCCGTTGTAGCAGTAAACGCGGCGGGGACGTTTAATTGAGCATTATTGCCAAAGATAATACCCGCCGGATTCATCAAAAACAGATTAGATGTGCCGCCACTGATTTGGATTAACCCATTAATAACCGATGGATCACCGCCAGTAATCCGTGAGAGAATATTCTGTATGGATGGGTCGGATAAAAAATTGGCAATCTGTCCAGAGTCTAAGCCAAACTCACTAAAACTGTGGAAGAGATTCGCGCCATCTCCTGACAATTTCCCCCCCTGAATATCGAAACGGTTGCCATCTGGAGTCACAATCGTATCGGTACTGTCATCGGAAACAATAGGTTGGGTTAATCCCGATGACATGAACCCTAGGGTGGTTAGGCATAAGGTTAGGGTTGAGAGTATTTTCAGGTAGATGGGGGCTGACATAGGCTTCTCCTGAGGGAGGTAATTCCTCTATAATTTTCTAGGGTTTGATTTGCCAATAGTGGGACTCGTTGGGGACAGATACACCCATCCCAGGGAATCCACGCGAGGGAAAGGATCAAAGGAAAAGCCGTAAAAGCCTTGAATTCGTTACCTTACCCTGGTTTCGCATTTGATTGATATGGCAGGCACACCCTAGATTGTCAGGTTTCCCGAATGCCGAGAATTACTGGCAAAACTTTTCAACACAGCGAACAAATAGTTCTACTCCCATTGCTAACACAGTTTCATCAAAATCAAACCGGGGGTGGTGATGGGGATAGGCTAAATCTTTACTGGGGTTCGCTGATCCCAAAAAGAAATAGCAACCCGGTACAGCCTCTAGGAAAAATGACATATCTTCCCCGCCCATGGTTTGGCATTCTGGTACAATTCCTGTAGGTGTTTCGACGATTTCTGCCGCTACAGATCGCACCAATTCGGCTATCTGTGAGTCATTAATTACAGGCGGATAAAGCGGCTGGTAGTCTAGTTCGTACTGCGCCCCGTGGCTTTGACAAATACCTGCAATCACTTGCTCGATGCGCTGGCTGAAATAACCCCCTAATTGTGGATTAAAATACCGCACTGTGCCGCTAATATGGGCGCTGTCAGCAATTACATTAAACGCTGTACCAGCTTGAAACATTCCCACTGTAACCACAGCTGAATCAATTGGGTCAACATTACGAGCCACAATGGTTTGCAAGGCGTTGACCACTTGAGTACCGATAACGATCGCGTCAAGGGTTTGATGGGGCATTGCCCCATGTCCCCCCTTTCCTAAAATTTTACACTGAAAACGCTCGCTTGCTGCCATTAAGGTACCACTGCGAACGCCAACTGTTCCGAGGGGTAAATTGTTCCACAAATGTAGCCCAATCATAGCATCGACTTCCGGATTTTTTAAGACGCCGGCTTCTATCATCGGCTTAGCGCCTCCGGGTCCTTCTTCAGCGGGTTGAAAAATGAATTTGACGGTTCCGGCAAAGTCTTGGCGGTGTTGGGAAAGATAAAAGGCTGTACCTAATGCGATCGCAGTATGTCCATCATGACCGCAAGCGTGCATAATTCCATCATGTTGCGATCGGTAGGGAACATCATTTTCTTCCTGAACGGGCAAAGCATCCATATCCGCCCGAATCGCTAAAACCGGACCTGTGCGATCGCTCTTTATTATGGCAACGATCCCGGTTTGGGCAATACCCGTTTGATGTTCAATTCCCCACTCCTGTAACTTTTGGGAAACAAATGCAGAGGTTAGGTGTTCAGTAAACCCTAATTCCGGGTGCTGGTGCAAGCGCCGCCGCCACTCGACTAGCTGAGATTCCAGGGCGCGAATCTCACGTCGGATCTCAGCACCGTTAACGGTAGGGGGGGTAGAAGACGTAACAACCATGATTGTTTAACAACTTGTAATACTATACCTAGGACTCAAAGATGCCTCCGGAGCAAATCTGGAGATATCTTCCTTTAATAGCTTATGGGGGGAACAATAAACTAATCAAAGCCCCCCTTTAAAAAGGGGATTTGTCGGGATAGTGCTGGAGGTGCGATCACCTTTTGGCTGTAAAATTTTCTTAAGCACTATACAAGACGCTACCACTATGCAACCTTTGGGAAAAGCAGCGCTTTGGGTTTTATCAGTCTTTTTTCTTCTATTTGGAGTAATTCTAATTGCCATACACCCACCCGCCGCTTTAATGGCGCTGCTGATTGGTATTGTTTTATTACCGCCGATGGTCGGGTTCATTGATCATCCATCATACCCTCTCGTCCGTTGGATCATCACGGGGATAGCTTTTGCCCTTCTCATAATCCTGACGCCTCCCGAAGACGCCCAAGTACAGCAGGTGCAAACCCCAACCCAAACCCCATCACCCACTCAGCCAAGTCCATCACCGAATCCATCACCAAGTCCATCACCGAGTCCATCACCACAAACTCTAGTCCAAGCACCAAACAATCAGCTATTAGAATTTGAGAAGTACCTGATAGTTTCTGGTGGTGAGTTGGAATGCGATCGCATCACGGATTCTCAAGGATTGCAGTGGCATGTTGGATATTTGAGGGTTAATGAACAAGAGTATTCCATAAACGGTGCAGGTTCTCAACTTGGATTAATACCACCCATTGATGAGGTGTGGAAAGAAGAATCGTTCAAAACTGACCCCACAGGGGCGTTAGATTTCCAGCTTCGCTTAGAGGAAGCGGTGGAAAATGTTTGCATTTCTAAGTACCCCGATACAGCTACCCGTTCTGATTGGCAAAAGCAGCGTCAAGTTCTAGGTTTGTCCCCGTCAAACCGGGCGAACCAGCCCGTCTCCACTCCCCAAACTACATCAGCCAACCTACCCGCCTGTGCGACTAGTGATTGCAACTGTAAAGACTTCAAAACCCAAGCCGAAGCCCAAGCTGTTTTTGACGCATTTGCCTCTAGTGGTGATATCCATAGACTCGACCAGAATAATGATGGGGTAGCGTGTGAATCCTTACCGTGAGCAAACGGGCATACAAATAAATCTTGATCGCAAATTATCACCAAGGGCGGATTTTGTTGAGAGATTATCGGTAGATCCGCCCCCAGCTCCCTCTGCTCCCCCAGCTCCCTCTGCTCCCTCTGCTCCCTCTGCTCCCTCTGCTTCATCGTATCTACGAAGCTGCTCAAGTATTTCCATCCCCGCCGCTCTAGCTACCTGCTACAACCACCTGATCGCGCCCTTGGGCTTTTGCTTGGTAAAGCGCCCGATCCGCCGCCGCGATCAATTCCTCCGCCGTGGAACCATGTTCAGCAAACGCCGCCACACCTACAGAAATCGCGATCGCATCTAAGAGTTGATGGTGATACTCGATCTGCAAATCCTTAACATCTTGGCGAATTTGTTCTGCCCGTTGCTTCGTATCAGCAAGTGAAGCATCTGGCAAAATTAGCATTAATTCCTCACCCCCATAACGGCAAGCAATATCCGACGCCCGAACATTTCGTTGTAAAAATATGCCTAATTCTCGTAAAACAATATCCCCAGCTTCATGACCAAAGGTATCGTTAAAATGTTTAAAATGATCAATATCCAACATAATAATCCCCATGGGTCGCTGATGACGCTGCGCCCGATGAATTTCTCGCTCTAAAGACTCTTCCATATAACGCCGATTAAATAGCCCAGTCAACGCATCTCGAATACTCTGTTGAGACAGCGTTTCCCGTAATTTTAAATTCGCTAACGACAGGGCTAAATGTTCCGCTACCGTTAGGGCTAACCGTTGTTTCGCCTCCGTCAATTGTCCCGGTTGTTGCGAACTAATATATAAAATTCCCAACGCTTTTCCCTGTGCCATCATTGGCACACAAAAGGATTCTAAGGGAGAGATGTGTGAGTGAATATGAGGACAGCGTAAACCTGATTGTGGCTGGTTTACCCAATGGGGACGTCCCCGACGTAATGCCCAACATGCCTTAGGCGAAAACAGCGTCTGACTCGCCAAAGCGGTTCCCCAAGTTGCCATGGCTTCTGCCCAATTCTCTGAGGGATTAATCACGAATACTCCACCCGAACTCCCTGGAAATAAGGGAGCAACCAACGTGGCGATCGCGTGATATGCCTCATCAACCGTTAAACAGGCTTGGAGAAAGTCACTCAATTCCCCTAATAACACCATTTCTCGGTTGCGGATACCTAGTTCACTTACCCGCCCTTTCAGTTGTTCATTCAGTCTCTGCAACGCTGATTGTGCCTGTTTGCGATCGCTGATATCTTGCACCACACCAATATAAGATTTCGGTTCACCCTTACTATCCCGTATCAGCGATCCACTTAAATTCACCCAAACCTCAGATCCATCTTTACGTATATAGCATTTTTCACGGGAGAAGGTATCAATTTCTCCTGCCAATAACTGATCCAGGCAACTAAGTTCCTGAGCAATATCATCAGCGTGAGTAATGTCTTTGCATGTCTTGTTTTGCAGTTCCTCTGCACTATACTGAACTAAATCAATAAACTTTTGGTTAACCCACAAAAACTGACCCGATAAAGTGGCTTGGACAATTCCTACAGCAACTTGATCAAACATACTCTGGAAACGTTTTTCACTCTCTCGCAACGCTTCCTCGGCTTGTTTTCGTTCTGTAATATCCCGATTACTCGCTCGTATTCCCAACCAATCTCCCTCAGCACTTTGCACAGATTGGCAAATATGAGAGATCCAACGCAATTCTCCGGTTTTAGTCAGGATGCGAAAATCAATTCCTGAGACTCTCTGATTCACCGCCGTGGCACACCTATGCTGGGCAAATTTTTCTCGATCCTCTGGATGAATGATCGACTCCAATAAACTCGCATCCTGGAGAAATTCATCAGCACAATACCCCGTAATCCGTTCACAGGAAGGAGATACATAAATAAACTGAGCGTCCGGGTTAAGCCAATATTCCCAGTCATAGGTAAAGTTAGCAACTGTCCGAAATCGTTCTTCGCTTTGTAGCAGTTCCTCCTCTGCCCTGACTTTTTCGGTAACATTATCAACAGTAAAGACGACACCCTTTAACTGACCCGTTTGGTTAAATAACGATGTTCCGTTAATTGACAGTAACACTTGGCGTCCATCATCTCGTTCAATGGTATAGTGCAGGTCATTAACCGTCTGCTCGGTTTGCACTAAATGCCAGAATGGTAAACAGTTATTCTTACTTAAATTCCTTTGCTCATCCTGATTTTGCCAAGTCAGCTTATCTTGAGAATGGGGGTAAATATCTTCCAACTTTAGACCTAAAATCTGCTCCGCCTGATGGTTAATTAGCATAATTTGTCCCTGAGGATTCACCCAGACGATTCCCACAGGACTGGTTTCCATAACCCGGGATAATAAATCAAACTCCTGATGTAATGCGGATTCTATCCCTTCACGCTCCTGAATTTTTTGTTGAAGTTGAGCCGTGCGCTGTTGCACACGATTTTCGAGTTGCTGATTTAACTGACATAATTCGGCTTCAGCTTGTTCACGGGCAAGGCGGATGTGTAAAGCTTCAATACCGGAGGCTAAATCATTGGCTAATTCTTTCAATAACTGCACCTCTTCCGGCGCAAATGCTCCAGAGTTCACTGCGTAGATAGTCAACACACCCAACAGTTGATCTTTAACCTGTAATGGCAGGATAATTAGAGTTTCATCGCCCTGCTGTAAACCATGCGATCGCCAGGATGTAAATTGCGGATCAGTATGAATATGGCGACAAACTATCGGTTGTCCAGTTTGCAGAACTCTATCGATAGGAGACTCACCTGAAGATTCGTTTACCCCAGGCATAATCAATTGTTTTAGATACGGGTTATTATCAGAATTATTATCGTCAGTTATCAAGCTAACCCACGCTCCATGATAACCTCCTACCTCCACAATCAGCCGACAAATATTCTGGAATAACTCAGATTCTTGGGTTGCACTCACCAAGATTCGGTGGGATTCACTCAGAGTTTTGAGAATACGGTTTAAATTTTGGAGAATCCCTGGCGCTTGTTGACACTCTCTCAGTTCCATGGGTATTACTTGATCCCAGGGGTTTTCTATTTTATCCTCTGCGTTTTGAGGGATCACACCTGCCATAGCCCGTCTGTCAGGGTGGGTTTGACTACTACTGTTATTTCTAACCCTGATGTTACTAAACTCGCCCTCATCTTCCCCATCGCTATTTTTTCGCAGCTGCCGATTTTCAGCTTGGAGTGAGGCAATAATTTGATCCTGTTGACTCAGGTGCTGCTGTAAGTCTTGAATAACGCCATACAAATGTGCTGGATCAAGGGTTTGTAAGATACTGCTTTGAGTAACCATACCCAACAATTCTCCTTGATGGCTACAGACTCCTAATTGCTGTACTCGCCACTGCTGCATTTTATGATAGGCTTTCCATAACGACTCTTCTAGACTCACGCACAGTAGTGGAAAACTCATCAATGTATGAGCTGGTAAGCTTAAATCAAGTGCCAATGCCTGAAATTGGACAATATCTTGTTCGGTAATGATACCAATGGGGAATAGAAATGGTTTTGAATCGGCTGGATCTGACGAATCTATCCGCTCAGAGATCCTGTTTTCCTGTTGTTCTGCAATGACTACATAATTAACTCTATATTCTGCCATCCGTTGTGCTATAGTTAGCACGGAGTTTGTGGGGGAAACATGAATAAATTCGGGTGTGATCACGTCTGCGACTCGACGCCTTTTCAACAGATCAGTGCATGGCAAAACATAATGCAGGCTCTCAGGCGTCACAACTCCTACCAATTGATGTTGATCATTGACCACGGGTAAGTGACGAATACCGTGGTATTCAAATAAATTCAGAATTCGCCAACCATCGGGTAACTCAGATTGCTTGAGTGTAATCACTTGCCGAGTCATCACTTCGGCAACATGAAGACTTTCTAGGGGGCTTCCTGATACTATAATTTGAACCAAATCCTGCGATGTTATCACCCCAACTAACTCCTCGCCTTCTATGACTAAGACACAGCTCCCATCTGTTGCATCGCTATGACTTGAACCCAAAAGTCCTGTCCCAGATGGAAATGGGCAGGAGTAAGTGCCTTGATTGAGGAGGGCGATTACGTCGCACAGACAGGTGTCTGGCGTAACCGTCAGCGGATAGCGGTCAATCGCAGACGTTAGGGTTGTCATTGGTCATTTGTGATGGGTCATTTGTTATGGGTCATTAGCCCTTAACTGGACTAAGATGGGTAGGGATATTAAATGTCAAGCTGCTTAATCATGGATTGATTAAAAGAATAGATCACGTAGATGACCCAGGAAATTATTGGGAATGGGTGATTACCTGGAAAAAGTAGTTAGTAGTTTTCCAATTTTCCTTGATATTCGCCATTATGTTGATATACCTGTTACAGAATTTCAGGTATTTCAATAGATTTGCGTGAATTCTTAAAACAGCACCAGGATTTTCCTTGATACTAGAACAATCGCTCTATTTCTAACTCAGATGCCACTTGAGCTAGTTTGCTCAGGTCAGTGGGATCAGTTAAATGGGGCAAGATACCTAAAATGGGAACCTGTGTCAGCGACTGAATCAACTCAATGGGTGTCCAATCGGCAATCTCTGTGGCTGAACGAGGCTGAACACAATTGAGGACGATTCCTTTAAGGAGAACGCCCGACTGACGTGCTAAGGCAACATTTGCCACCGTTTGTGCGATCGCGCCTAGTTCCACAGGCACCACAATCACGCTGGGTAGTTTCCAATCTCTGGCAATATCTGCCACGGTTAACTCATGGGTTACAGGTGAACCGAGTCCTCCTAGTCCTTCAACTAACACCACGTCCCGTTGCTGCTGCAGGCGATTTAATGCCTGCCAGACTATTTTTAATTCTAGCGGTCGTCCTTCCCGTTCTGCCGCGACGGGCGGGGCGACAGGGTGCTTAAATTGTAAAGGGGCAATGTCTTGAGGGGTTTGATCCAGGTTCAATAACTGGTGATAATGTTCCCAATCCCCTGTTCCCGTTTGAATGGGCTTAAAAATTCCCAGACGTTTTTGTGGATAATAGGTTTGCCAATAGGCGGCGAGGGCAGTAGTCAATACCGTTTTGCCCGCATCGGTATTTGTACCCGTAATCAGTAATGTCTTGGTCATTAGTCATTCATCCTTTGTCTTTTGTTCTTTGTTTGACTTTGACCTAAGGATTAGTGAGACTGACACCTAGTGTAAAATTGGTTGGTCTTTGAGCAATCACATCAATAATGTAGTTACCTCCTTGAGGCAATTGTGCCTGCCAAAAGTTTACATTTGAGGCATCTTCGACAAGCTGACCATTGGGATTGCGGATATTTAACGTGACATTCCCTTGAATAACTTCTACCGCTAATTGCTGATTGGATTCCACATTAACACGGTAACGTTTTACCCGTTGCGGTGCGGTTTGACCTTGAAACTGAATTGCTTGTTCTTCTTGGGGAATTACGAGCTGTTCGGTTTCGTAAGTGGGAGATGGAGAGGGAGAAGGAGAGGGAGAGGGAGATGGACTTCGTGTTGGCGAAGGTGTGGGTTGGGGAGCTTCAGTTAAGTTTAAATTAAGTTGGTAATCGGTTTCTGGAAGTCCCGGAATTAAACTTAATTGAACTGTGTATTCCCCGCTATAGGGGAGTTTCCCTCGCCATTGCTGCACCCGTGTCGCGCGATTGCCCACCGGTTGATCATCGGGTCCGAGGACGGTCATGTAGACACCTTCGGTGGGAATAAATGCTTCCAAGGTCTGGTTTTGTTCTGCCTGAATCTGGTAGTTTACAATCGCATTCGGCTGTAATGAGCGTTCTATAGAACGTTGTTCACCAACAGACAGAGCCAGAGTCTGACTATAGGTTCGGGGTAGGGTGGGAGTAGGTGAGGGTGAAGGGGACTCTGTTGCAGTGGGAGAAGGAGACGGTGATTCAGTTGCAGTGGGAGAAGGAGACGGTGATTCAGTTTCAGTGGGGGAAGGAGACGCTCCAATTATTTCTGGGGAAGTCGGTTCTTCTCTTAATCGGCTAAAAATTGCCCAAGAACCCAACAATACCGTCAAAGCCAGTACTGTACCAATTCCCACAATAACCCCAGGTTTTTCCCAAATCGAGTCACTATCGGGTTCCGGAATTACGGGTTCTGACGCTGCTGCTGTTCTGGCTGGTGTCCTTTGCGGTTCTGGAGGTCGTCCCACGGCTACTGTTGCCATACGTGAGACATTGGCGTTTGGTTCGGGTGCAGAGGCGGCTGGGGGAGGCGGAGATTGCAGGGCTTGTAATACATCTGTTGCAGATGAGTAGCGATCGCCTGGTCTATAACTTAGCATCCGGTTCAGAATCTGGGCAAATTCGTCACTCACACTAACCCATCGTTGCCAGTTCCAGGTTAACTGGGTATTATCCAGTAACTCCCTAGGTTCTTTGCCTGTCAGTAGGACAACGGCGGTTACCGCCAGGGAATAGAGGTCACTACTGGGATAGGATTTGCCCGTTTGAATTTGTTCGCTGGGGGCATAGCCGAGTTTCCCAACTGTTGTGGCTGGGGTTGCCATATCCGGCGACTGCAAACGGGTAGCGAGTTCCTTGACCACACCGAAGTCAATTAATACGGGGAGTTTGTCGCCCTCGCGCAGAATAATATTATCGGGAGTAATATCGCGGTGGATGATTCCCTTGCTGTGAATATGTTCTAGTACGGGTAATAATTGCTGTAGTAGCTGCTTAACTTCGGCTTCTGAGAAGACAGGGTTTCCCTTATGCGTACTCTGAGGTGGCGTCGGAATACCCACAGATTCCGATCCCGGTGTGGGATTGCCCGCCAAGCCTTCTAAGCGCTCATTGAGTAACTCTCGATAGGTTTTCCCCTCAACATAGTCTTGTGCCAAGAACAACCGTCCATCCTGCTCAAAGGTGGCTCGAAATTCGGGGACTTGAGGGTGTTTAATTTGATAGAGGGTAGTTGCCTCCCGTTGAAAGAGTTCTTTGGACTTCTCCAAGGTATAGGCTTCCATCTGAGGCGGAATTAATTCTTTGAGGACACAGAGTTCTTTAAACCGATTCAGGTCTTCCGCGAGGTAAGTGCGACCGAATCCCCCTTGACCCAGAACCCGGATCAAGTGGTAACGGGCTTGCAGAATAGTTCCAGAGGCGATCGGTTGTTCCATGAGCTTGTGAATTGGAGTTTAGGGGAAAACAGGATGGTGAGTTCCTCGTCTACAACTATAAATTCTATGAGAAGAAGGTCACTTCCTGGCATTTATTACATTTATTTTATGTGACGTACCTAGGCTAAGCTATCCCTAGGACTCGTCGCTTTTTCCCGATTGTGGGCATTTGGCTAAGCTGTCATGCATTTAAATGGGGTATTAGTAACGAGCAAGATGTTCGCCCACCGAGGATGAGAGCCATTATTGACATTAAGGTTTAAATGCCGAACAGCTTATAGCTCTAGGTGTCGAGGTACTTACTCAAGTGGGTTTGTCCCGCCTCCGGCTTTTGACTGATTTATTTTAAGGCTCACGAGTTTATAAAAAAAGAAATAATTATTCAGCCTGTTTGGATGACTTTGATTAATAATTGCATATTTCAGTCAATTCGATGGAAAAACTACTGCGTCAAATGGATGAAATGAACAACTTAGGCAGCATCCCAAAGCAGCAAATCTAAAACCAGTGGTATCTTTGGGCTTGGGGGCAAGGATTACGATTGCCCGATTTGTCAATTTATGAGAAATAGTAGAACGATAGAGAACAGCAAATGTTAAGATTGCCTTGAAATGAGCTTCGAGGGTCTGCTGTGAGCCGTTCTGCAACGTTAACGCTTCAGCCTACGCTGCCGCTAATCGCGGATAATAATCGTCTCCGACTGTTTTCAGGGTCTGCCAATGTGCCACTGGCACAAGAGGTTGCTCGCTATTTGGGCATGGACATCGGACCGATGGTTCGCAAACGATTTGCGGATGGCGAGTTATACATCCAAATTCAAGAATCCATCCGTGGGTGCGACGTTTACCTAATTCAGCCCAGTTGCCATCCGGTAAACGACAACCTGATGGAGTTGCTGATTATGATTGACGCCTGTCGGCGAGCATCCGCACGGCAGATTACTGCTGTTATTCCATATTATGGTTATGCTAGAGCCGATCGCAAAACCGCAGGACGGGAGTCAATTACCGCTAAATTAGTGGCAAATTTGATTACTGAGGCGGGCGCGAATCGGGTGTTAGCCATGGACTTGCACTCTGCCCAAATCCAAGGGTATTTCGATATTCCCTTCGATCATGTCTACGGTTCTCCAGTAACCTTGGAGTATCTGGCAAGCAAGCAATTACCTGATCTGGTGGTTGTTTCCCCCGACGTAGGAGGGGTAGCGAGAGCCAGGGCTTTTGCCAAAAAGCTCAATGATGCGCCCTTAGCGATTATTGACAAGCGACGGCAAGCGCATAATGTCGCAGAAGTCATGAATGTGATTGGAGATGTCAACGGCAAAACGGCTGTTTTGGTAGACGACATGATAGACACGGCGGGGACGATTGCTGCAGGTGCCAAAATTCTGCGTCAAGAGGGAGCGCGGCAAGTGTATGCTTGTGCTACTCATGCGGTCTTTTCGCCACCTGCGATTGAACGCCTCTCTAGTGGAATCTTTGAGGAAGTGATTGTCACCAATACAATTCCAATTGCCCAAGACAATTACTTTAAGCAGCTTACAGTGCTTTCGGTCGCCAACTTGCTGGGAGAAACCATCTGGCGCATTCATGAAGATAGTTCAGTAAGCAGCATGTTTAGTTAACCCCCATTCCGTAGGGGTTTGGTTACCAAACCCCTACGGCGTGGTGAGGAGAGGATGTCACCGCGCTCTTCCGTTATCCTGAGACTCTTGACATCCTCCCCCGGCTAAAGAGCGCGGGGGATTCCTCACCACGCCACCTTTTTAGGGGTGGTCGCTGATTGGGGTTGACGCTTCGCTGAAGGTTGCCTCCAAATGAGGTCTTACACCCTCTCCACGTCCGTTTATAGTCTCGGAATGCCCTCCCGCGACTTGTATTTACATTACCACAATAGTAGAACGTTATCCGAATTATTTGACTGGCGAATAAATTCGCTACCTAGACGGTTCGCTCGGTTTCATCTCCCAGCTAAAGAGCGTGGGAGCCTTCACCCATCGCTTTTCCGGTAAAACATAGATTCTTGACGGCTTTTTACGGGCCAATCTTCATTCTCACCACCGATGATCACCCGTTCGATGTGAACATATTCTTGAGACAGTTGCTTCAGGGAATTGATCAGAACATCAAGTGCGATCGCATCAGATGTACCTAAATCAAACCAGCATCGTCCCCAGGTTCCCTGATAATCAAAGTCTCCTTGATTGTGCATCAGTGCCATGAGGGTGCTGTCTGTTTCTCGGTCATCATAGTCCATATAGCTGATATCCACACCTGTCTCCTGCACTTGGAGATTTTCCGCATCAAATCCGCCCAATTTTCCCAAGTAAAACCATGAATTGAATAACTCTTCAATATAATCTTTTTCCATGGGGGAAGGAACTGTGGCAAACTCTAGCCAGATCCACAAATCGAATGGGTTATACTCGCGAAACTCTACCCGCATAGGTCATCAATCATCAATTATCTAGAAATTTGACAAGGTTAAGCTGAAACAGGGAATCGGAATCAAGACTGCTTCCCCAGCTTCCCCAACACTAACGGAGAGGGTGGGATTCGAACCCACGGACTCTTTCGAGTCACTCGATTTCAAGTCGAGCGCATTCGACCACTCTGCCACCTCTCCAGGCTTATCTATCATACCAAGCCTAAGCGTTCATGGCGACTGTCTAGAAACAAATTGTCCGCCAACGGGTTGAGGGCGCCGATAGAGAAACTCTTCTAGCACTACAGAATAGTCATTTCCCACCCAAACCAGAGAAATTGAAGCCACCACACCCTCTTTCAGATACACCAGTGAAAAATTTCGCAGTCGGTCTGTTTCCGTTTTCACAATTCGGGGTACACTGGCTGAATTGAGATACATCGTTCCCTGTGAACTGGTGGTGACAATAGTTCGCAATCGCTTGGTTGTGTGGCGTAATCGGTGATGCATGTGACCGAATGTGACCAAGGAGATCTGTTTTCCCAGCGCCTGAGTTTGTGCGATCGCGGCTTCAAAATCGGGGTCACCATGATCTCCGCCCAAGGGATGCCAATCCCTACCACAAGGCGATTCGGCTTCCTCGCCTAACCCCGTTGGTCCATTGTGACCCAAAAACAGAATCGTGTTGTATTCTGTCGCTTTGGCGGCGGCGACTATTCGTTCAACAGACTCCTCAAAACTGTTGACCCCATACCAATCTCGATAGAAATCCTGATTTTTCCATGCTGATCCCCCCCAACTAAACGGACGAGCCCCGACTACCGAAAGCTGAAGATCACAAAAGTCCAAATATCCGTAACCAACATGGGCATCTCCGAGCGCCTCTAACTGATCCTGTAACCAATTTTCCTGTTGACGGTTGTATGGACATTTTTTCTGTCCCCAAGCTGATGCGGTATACCAAGCATCGTGATTTCCCAGAATCACAGCTTTGGGCAGATCAACCGCAGCAACTCGCTCAACCACACCCACAGACTCATTGCCAAAATCCCCGACAAACAGCACCAAGTCAACACCCAACCGTTGGAGTGCGATCGCGTCTTGTGCTTCCCATTGATCGTGAACATCACCAACGACGGCTATTTTAATAGATGGCTGATTATGACTGGTCATATTCATGGTTTTTTAATTATTCCCCCTTCCAGCATAAAAAAAGCCGCACTCGTTGGCTTAATCACGAAACACCGATGGAGGCTGATCTGGGCGAACAGCTAGGGAAATACACAAATCGTGTCCACTTTTTTAATCTGCTCGCCCTCGACTCTAAGCTCTTTTACGCCGTAGCACCGAAGTGACACCGAACAACCCCATCCCTAATACTCCTGCAACTGTACCTGGCTCTGGTACTGAAGCAGAAGGATCATAAAATCCTTCTATTTTCAAGCCCACTAGCGAACGAGCATTCGCTTGGTTAGGATTAGGAGAACCCAGTAGCCAACTCATATTGGCAATACCTGAAAGCGATTTAATTGAGGTATCACTAGCAAAATAGTTTTTCGTGATAGTGGTCTTACCCTCACCTGGGGGGGCAATAGCGGAACTGAACACTGGATTGACTGCGATTCCATTAACCTGGTTGACTTCCAGAAACATTTTAGTCTCAGGATCGACTTTACCCGATGCCGTTGTTGCTCTTGTCCAGAGGTAAAAGCCATTAAAAGACTTAGCAGGTGGGTTCTGTTGGTTAAAGGCAATGGTTTGCCCACCGAGGCTAAAGGAAACGGTATTCCCATCCCACGTTAACATCCATGGCACTTCTTGACCATTTTGCCAATTCCAGTTCAACTGCTCAACAGTTCTCAATCCATCATCTTCTTTGGTGGCAAACTCCCAGTCGGCAAAGCCTTTAGCACCCGCTCTTCCTTCCACCGTCCAGTTCAAGTTAGTCCAGCCTTCGGGGACAGCATCACCCTCGCCTACAAAGGTTAAATTAATCGCCGCAGCAGGTTGAGATAACATGCCAAAACCGAGGACAGAGGCTCCCACCGCCAAGGTTGTGGTGACTAGCTTGTTTTGTATCGTATTCATGTGACCTCCAAAATAGACGAGACAGTATTTTGCTCTATATCTAGTTTAATTCTTTGAGCAGAGAAAAATATTAAGGATTCTCCCCCCTCATTTAACCTGCCTAAATTGCTGGCTGAAGCCCTTGCCTGGAGTGCAATGTCTGGGAAAAGTTGGATGTGGCTCAGTAATCGGTATGATCCCTTGATTAATCAGCGTCGCTAAAATTCTATCGGAGTGAGGAAAATGTGGCAATTGGGAGTTACCCTATATAGGCGTTGAGTCAGGAGTGTATTATTCATGGAATGGGTTAAAGTACAAATGATGTTCGAGAATGCCCCCAGAACATCCCATAAAGACTATTCACCGGAGTTAGAAGACTTAAACGGAGAACGGGTGGAATTATCTCGGCTACCCTGTTGCGGCGAGTTGATCTCATTTGCTGAAGGGATGCTGCACCATATTGGACCCTGCTTCACGGTGATTGAGGTTGTCCATTTCGCATCCCCAAAGGAAAATGGTTTAGTCGGTCAAATCATGCTACGCAAGTGTTTTCCTCGCTAGAGCATCGTTTGCCCAGATCCCCACATTCAGATAGATGATCATTCTAGATATCGGAGGATAATCTCAAAACGCAAACCTTTGGCAGTGAACCATTATGCAATTTGTGTCCGATCCCCCTATTGCCGAAAAAATCCAGCAGATGAAACAACGAGTTCGCTGGCAAGATCCGTTAATCGTTGAACGGGATATCGATCAAACTCGGCTGGTACTAGACGATGAGAGACCCGATCATCCAGAGTTCTCATTTTTAGTCGTCGGTGATACAGGCTTTGGATCTCATAAACAACATGATCCACAACGCAAAATTGTGGAAATGATGCTAAATCACCGCAATGACTGCCGCTTTGTATTGCATACCGGTGACGTGGTTTATCAGGTAGGTTCGAGTGAATATTATCCCCAAAACTTTATCAAACCCTACCGCGAGTTTATCGTCGATGGCGACTCTCACCATAAAATTTCTTATGACCAAATGGTGTTTAATCTTCCCTTCCTCACCATCCCTGGAAATCACGATTACTATGATTTACCCTTCGTCTATGGCTTTATGGCACAGGTAACTTGGCCCCTGCGCCACCTGTTGAAGACTAAACTCGATCTGAATGTAGGTTGGCACGGATCACATCAGGGTAAAGCTTACACCAAGGCATTCCTGGACTATCTGAAGCCATTGAAGCAGTGGGGAAAGTTGGAAAATCATCTAGACCACCACTATACGGCGAAAACAGACACAGGACGTTGCTTGCGCTACCAACCCGGAGAGTTTACCCGTTTACCGAACCGTTACTATACGTTCCGTAGTGGCGGAATTGACTTTTTTGCCCTTGATTCCAATACCTTTAACGCCCCCGCACCGATTCCAGCTACGCCAGAAGGGGAAGCCTTTCGCCGCCTTTTAGAACAGCGACGGGATGAACTAGAAGCGGAAAAAATGCAAATGATGGAAACCTCCGCTACCCTGAATGCGGATAACCCGGAAGAGGCAGAACAGCTTGATGATTTGAATGTGAAATTAGAGCAAATTGATGAACTAAGCTTGGATATTAATAAACAATTGGCATCGGATGAAGAAACCACTATTGACTTTGAACAATTGGACTGGCTACGCCAACGGCTAACCCAGTCTTGGCAGACTCAAGAGGTACGGGGACGGGTGATTTACCTGCATCATCCCCCCTACGTAACCGAAGCCACCAAATGGCAACAGGCACAAACATGGGCAGTTCGTCGCCGCCTCCGTCAAGTTTTGGATGCTGTGGCGACGGAGGTGGGTGATTTAGCCCAGGGGCGTCCTTTGGTGGATTTGGTGCTCACCGGTCATGCCCACTGTTTAGAATATCTAGAAACGGTTGATACCGGACACGCGGATTCTTATATGCCCTGGATTATCTGCGGTGGGAGTGGTCATAGTTTACGCCGTCAACGCAAAGAAGGTTCAGAGATAATGGAATCTGTTGGGTTTATTAATAATAGTCCCTCCCGTATGGTGGCGCGATCGCGCTTTTATGCCGGTCGTCATGGTCATGGTTCTAAAAAGCAGCGACTCTATTCATTTTTACGGATTGATGTTCTAGAGGGTGATCCGCCGAAGTTCCGAGTTCAACCGTTTATTGCTGAACGCTGTCACCGAACCTGGAATAATTATTCCCAGGAAGCCTTTGTTATTGGTTAGAAAACAGGTCTTATGTAACGGAATTCATAACAGATTCAGCTATGACCAAAGAAACCTTTGATGTTAGTGAATATGTCGATCGCATGGCGGAGTTGATTGATTTGCCGATTGACCCAGAATACCGTCCTAGTGTCGTCGATAACATTACTCGGATTGCCGCGATCGCACAATTGGTGAATGATTTTCCCTTACCGGATACTATAGAAGCTGCACCCATCTTTGAACCATGACCTTTAATTGGAGACAAGCCGACGCTGTGGGGATAGCTACGGCGGTTTATCAGGGTGAAGTAACCGCAAGTGCGATCGCGCGGGATTGTTTGGCGCAGATTGATACCCGTAACTCTAGCTTAAATTGTTTTACCGCCGTTACCGCTGATACAGCAATCGCTGAGGCGGAACGGGTGGATCAAGCGATATCGAGAGGGGAATTTCCTGGCGTCTTGGCTGGGGTTCCTTTTGCGGTGAAGAATTTATTTGATATTGCTGGATTAACCACCCTAGCCGGCTCAAAAATTAATGCCGAAAATCCCCCAGCCAACCACGATGCTACCGCCGTTACCCGACTTAAGCAAGCGGGGGCGGTGCTGGTGGGGGCTTTAAATATGGATGAATATGCCTATGGGTTTGTGACTGTAAATAGTCATTATGGGGCAACACCAAACCCTCATGATCCGACTCGTGTCTCCGGTGGATCATCTGGCGGTTCCGCCGCTTCGGTTGCAGCCGGATTAGTCCCCCTTACCTTGGGTTCGGATACCAATGGTTCAATCCGGGTTCCGGCTTCACTGTGCGGAGTTTTTGGGTTAAAACCAACATACAGGCGTTTATCACGGGCAGGGGCTATTTTATTTTCCAGTAGTTTAGACCATATTGGTCCGTTTGCCCGTTCAGTACGGGATATTGCGACAGCGTATGATATCCTTCAGGGAAGCGATGAACGTGATCCGGTTTGTACACAACGTCCTCCAGAACTTTGTTTACCACAACTGGAAGAGGGAATTGAAGGATTACGGATTGCGGTGGCGGGGGAGTATTTTTCTCAAGGCGCTACCCCAGAAGCCTTGGATGCTGTCGCCAAAGTCGCCCAGGCGCTAAATGTCACCGCTACAGTTAGGATACCTGAAGCGCATCGGGCAAGAGCGGCAGCTTATATTATTACAGCTACAGAAGGAGCTAATCTACATTTTGCCAACTTGCGATCGCGTCCGCAAGACTTTGACAGAGCCACGCGCGATCGCTTCTTAGCGGGGGCTTTAATTCCCGCCTCATGGTACATTCAGGCGCAACGGTTTCGCCAATGGTATCGCCAAAGGGTACGAGAAGTGTTTCAGACGGTGGATATTATTCTCGCCCCGACTACGCCTTGTGTCGCCCCTGGCTTAGATCAAGAAACAATGGTAATTGGGGGAGAAGAGGTATTAGTGCGCCCAAACTTGGGACTATTCACCCAACCTTTATCATTTATTGGATTACCTGTTTTATCAGTTCCTGTCAAGCCCTCTAGTTCTCTGCCCTTGGGTGTGCAAATTATTGCCGCTCCTTATAATGAAGCCATGATACTGCGCGTAGCTGCCGTATTGGAGAGTCAGTGAACAGTGAACAGTGGTCAGTGAACAGTGATCGATAACTGATAACTGATAACTGATAACTGATAACTGATAACTGATAAC
>NZ_JBKHUP010000091.1:0-30569 GCF_046565525.1 Coleofasciculus sp.
ATAGTAAGCGCAAAGCCTTAAATATCCAAGGCTAAGTGGTTTACTGTTAAGCCGTTGTTTGGTTAAATTACTTTCAATATTATGCGTACCCATTATTGTACGTACTCCAAAACGGCGAACAACCGGAGGGTATAGTCCCCAAAGTCCATGATCAAACCAAACTACATTAGGTTTATGCTTTTGACATACAGTCTCCAAACATTTAACCAATGCTGAATTTAAAAATAATGAATAGTAACTACCAGTACCTAAGTTCATTGGTAGTTTAGGATTTTTGGGTAAACCGTACCAAGCAGAGATTTTATAGCTCAGTTCACAATCTACAGCAGGTCTAGGTGCAAGGATAACCACATTGAAATTATTGGTTAGGCTTTCAATTAAGTTGTGGCAACGAATGTGTTCTCCACCATTTGGTGGATAAGGATGGCATTGAGTAACAAATAATACTGTCAAATTCATCTGTGACAAAAAATATTTATCTTTATATGCAAGTTTTATATATTTCAATAATCTGGTCAATTTTCGACTTCCAGTCGAATTTCAGTTGAACGAGTTCCTGTCCAGAACGTCCCATTTGTTTTCGTAGGTCAGGATTTCGAGCTAGTTTCAGCATTCCTTCTTTTAATCCATTCACAAATGCTTCCTTCGATGAAGGTTCAATCAAGATACCACAGGTTGAATCAAGGTAGTCCGTTGGCCCTCCCCAATTTGTTGCAATTACTGGTATACCCATTGCCATGGCTTCCAAAACTACCGCTCCACCGGATTCGTATAGACTTGGCAAAACCATTACGTCTGCTTGCTGTAGCTTACATGCACACTGCTTCTGAGACAGCCAACCCGTAAACACAACGTTGCCGTTTAAGCCTAAACGCTCTGCCTGAAATTCCAGTTTTGACCGAAGTTTGCCATCGCCAATGATTTCTAGGGTGGCATTTGTTTCAGCAATAACCCTATGGAACGCTTCTAACAACAAGTCAACACCTTTCCAGTCTACCAGTCGTCCTACGTAGACAAAAGAGACAATATGGTTTGGCTTTTCAGCTACTTTAGTGGATGATTGCCACACTGATAAGTCTACTCCATTATCCACAAGTTCTATAACTCTGCCTTGCACAGCTTTGGGTAGTGCTTGCTTGGTTCGCTCATTAGCAACTAGCAGTACCTGCGCCTTTAATTTGCCAGGTAGGATACGATGAATGACATTAGAAAAAAAGCGACCTATTGTCACTGTCTGTTCTACAAAAAAACCTTGGCAATAATACCGAAAACTAGGTGGAAATGTCATCCCGCCATTCATGGGTCCAATGATGACTGGTACTCCAAGGTTAAACATGAGAGAAGGATACTTTGGTGCAAGTTGGATTGGTTGATGAACAACATCGATTTCATGTTCAATAACTAGTTTTTGGATAATAGGACGTTGGAGCATTTGTGTATACATTTGACTAAGTAATCCCAGAGTTACTTCTCCAAATTTTCTTGGTAAAAGTTGCTGATTCCTCCATAACAACCGATGTAAAAAAGTACCTTTTACGAAAAATATTCGCTCAAAATCCTCTGGAAACAGCTTTTGCAGTTCAGCTTTAGTACGATCATGAACCACTAACCATACCTCAATGTTACGTGAACGAAGTTCACGAAAGTAGTGCAGAGGATTATGGGCTTCACCCCCAAATAGGGTAGAGGCATGTTCAGCAACAATTATAACTTTCATTTTTACCTTTTTTCTCCAAAATATAAATATAAACAATTAATCTAATTTCTGATGATTGTATCTTGTCTGATGCAAAATATCTTCCCGAAGCCATCGCAGTAATTTTACTAACAAGCTTATGCGTTTTAACTGTCTTATTATTTTTTTTGTAGGTTTTGTTTCCTCTTTAAAAATTTTATAGGAGCGATGGCAAGCTGAACCTTTTGGAATGTCAAACTTTTTGCGAATTTGTTCCATAGCTTTTAGAGCTTCATTTAAGTTAAATTCTTCATAATCAATTTGCCAAACCCATGTTCGATCATTGCCAATGTGAAAGGTTAAAAATAAATTACGATACCAATGGAAATTAAATCCAGAAATAGCATCTAGGTTAGCTAATAGTAACTGGTCAAAATGCCTAACAGCAATAGTAATATTGCCTAAGTTCATATTTTTAACATAACGGCGTGGAAAGATAAAACAATCGCAGCCAGGATGGGGGTGGCTGTTCGCTGCGTACATCAATGATAGTTCTTGTTCAATGTTTTTAATATTTTTAAATTGACTACTAACATTGCGACGGGTAATTGTGCAAGCAAAATTATTATCGTCTGACTGTTCTATAATATTTTTAATGTCCAGATAAAAATGAGGTTGTAGTGAAATGTCAATATTTGAAAAAATTAAGTAATCGCCTTTTCCTTCTAGGGCTGCTATATCTAGTATGTCTTTTAAAAGAGGAAGTCGTCGCACTGGATTAAGTATCTGAAAATCTTGTACACTGCGACATAATTTTGGTATTGGTATAGCTGGAGGCTCAACAATGGGTTCATCTTCTGGGTAAACTACCGCTATAATTTCCACACCAATATTGTGTGCATTTGACTCGATTAAAGCTCTACGCATACTTGCAAAAGTAACCTTTTGAGCTAAGCCGTATTCAGAATTACCTTGTGGTGTGAAAGGATTAATGCAATGGCTGAAAAGTAGATTACTCATAGAATTTGTACTCTCTTTCAATCTTCATGAGTGAGTTAATTTAGTATCGGGAATAACGGCATCATCAGGGATTTTCATGTTTTCATTTTACCAGTCGCAACCCATCTGCGATCGCACCTCCCCATCACCTCACCTCCTAGACAAAATCGGCTCATAACTGTGAATCGTCACCAGCCGATAATCCCGTTCAGGGAAACCAAAGCGCACCACCTCAAACGTAGAACTAAACTCTGCTAGACCATAAGGCAACATCGCCTGATAATGATGGTCTAATCTACCCTGCTGCTGTAGCATCCGTTTCACATAAGCCAGCGCATCTTCTTCCCAGTAATCCTTCATATTCAATTGAGTCGCAAACTCAGCCGATCGCTGAAGCATCTGAGTCAGAGGGCGATTCACCCAATCCTGACTATCCGTTTCCAGATTAACCAAAGACATCGGCTTCTCCGAAAGCCTCATCCTCTCCAAAATTCGCAGCGATTGCACATCAAACCCCACACCGGGTCCGAACACAATATTAGACACTTCGGGACTCGGCGGCTTCTCTCCCCCCGAATGAGCAAAACTACTCAAAATCTTATAAGGTCTTCCCCCATCACCAGGGAAAAATATCTCCGTGGCTTCCTTACGAAACTGTACCGCCCATTGCGCCAACTCCTTCTGAGAACGCCTGAGTGCGATCGCTACCAGTTCGCTGGGAGCAAAAACCTGCACCGCGTTACCCGTAAACGCAATTTGACATCCTGACAAAAATAACTCATCCATTTTTCCGTCCCTGTCCGTTACCTGCACCCTTGAAATCCCGGGTTCTAATTTCCAATAACTGAGCCGTATCCAAGTCCAGGACTCGACCCAGTGCAATCAAATCATCATCCGTCGGGCGTTCCCCTTTTGCGATCGCCTCTATTCGTTCAACTGGTAATCGCGCCTCATCAGCCAATTCCTCAAAATCCCAGGCTTTAACCAGTGAAGCCATCGTCGGTAACTCCAGCCCAGACTGCGGATATTTCCCCCTCGCCCTCAACCCTTCCTCAATCAATATCCGCACCATAGACGAAAGCGATCGCCGATCCTCATCCGCCAATTGCTGAATGATACCTCGGAGTCCATTAATATCAACATTCAATCGATCCCGACGGCTTGGCACAATTCGCTCCACCTGAATAGTCAACACCTCGACTTCGCTCGGTGTTGACCCTGAGCGAAGTCGAAGGGTCAACAGTCAGTTTAGCCCAGTTTTTGCTCATCTGGGGGACAAGTAGAGAATTGTTAACCATTGTGGGTAACAGTGGTGACAAGTGTGTTATTTTAACTCTTGCGGGGAGCATTAATCATGTCTCTACCGCCTGAATCCACACGCCGATCTGGGGTGAGCCACCACTCCAGATCGACTTCCACTCCCATGAAATAGCCATAGGAGGGCAACTTTATGATGTCACAAGCTATCCCCGAACACAGGGGAGGGGGACGCACGTCTGTCCCTTTGTCTCCCGTTCCCCAAATTGCAATAGATTCCAATAAACCTTGGGCGATCGTTCACAGTCCGCCCGGACAAAAGCCGAGAATTACCCAGGCTTACGTTAACCGCCAGGACGCCGAGGACTCCCTGCGATTCCTCAAACGCTACGTCCAAAACCCCCAAAACTTTGCCATCGCGTTTCTGGGGGATGAACAATGATCAACAGCTTCATCAACCTGTCACAGGTCACAATCAACCCAAACTCAATCTCCTACATCGACTGGGATAGTACACATACGCGAGAAGGAGAACCCGTTAAATCTATCTGGGTTTACTTCATCGTCAAAACCGAAGACTACCCAGACGCCATACGCTTTGACTATCACAGCCAAGATGGTCAAATCTTGCGTGACTTCTTCGGACGAGTTGAGGGGGTTTAAATGATGGCATTTCAAATCCCATCGCCTCACTTTCCCACACCAGACGAAGCATCAATTGATGTTGAGATAGTTGAGGGTGAGGGCGATGAACAAACCGCGACCCCCACCGATGAAACCCCCCAGGTAGAGGACGGTACGGGCTTGGTTACCAAGCCCCTACGAGACATCATCCCAGAAACCCCAGAAGACGAAAAATCCGGCTTTAAACGACTTCGCGACTGGGAATATGAACTCTACCGCGTCCCCTTGGATCGCTCCCTCTACCTAACCCGTGAGAAAGCCTCCAAAAACCTGTTCAAAATCTCAGCATCCCGCCTGGGTCAACACCTAAAAGAGTTACAAAACTTCATTGACCCAGAAGGATACTACATCGACGAACAGGGACTCACCCCCGAAGCGATCGCAGAACTCCGGATCAAACTGCGGTACACATCGCGGCTAACCTTCCCCAACCCAGACTGGAGTCAATATCAGCGGGGAGACTTAAAGAAACTGGGAATCGAAAACCCCGATTACTCCCTGCGCTTCCAATACTGGGACGAATACGCTTCGCGATCCAGGTCCTATCACCACTGGCTCGAAACCCATTCCAGTTTAGACGACAAAAGAGTCTACCAAGGAGAAATCTACGACTGGGGAGAATCCAACCGAGAGGAACGGGAATCTGATTTACGCTCAGACATCGAACTCGCCCACAGGGATATTTTTTCCTCAGTAGACTCATACCTGGACTTACTTCGAGACAAACTCAAAAGCCACGCCAGGGAGCGAGGGCTGGAGATTCGGCGCGAGATTGATGAAGAGTTAGCCGCGATTATCACAAATCCAGAAGACGACACAGATAACGAATTAGAGGAACTATGAAAACCTTACCCACAGATCAACGGATTACCCGCTTTGACACCCAAGACGGGACAACCATCAGCCTTGACCCCAAACTGTTAATAGTGCCATCTGATCCAGTCGTCGCCATTGATAATGGGAGTCTCTGGCAAAAAATTGCATTACTAGGGGAACTCGCCGGGAATCCCGCTTTGGCAATTCAGCGATCGCTCAATTACTTGGCAGAATTACCCCGTGGAAAATCCCGCGTTAAACCGTCGCGCCAATCAGCCGTCAAGGGGAATGTAGAAATAACCTATCGGGGAAAGACTTACACCAGCGATCGCAAAGGTGCCAGCCTTAACGCCCAATCTGGACTCCATGGAGACAAAACCGACAATCTGAAGCTGCGAGTTATTCTAGCACTCGAACAACTGGGATTAGGTAACGGTGAGGACATCCATCTCAGCCTGAGTTTATTCTTCACCCCCGGTAACTTCAAGGCACAGGAGTCAGCCGCCAAGAAAGCTCTGAGTCAATCCCTCACTTGGTCTACTCCGCAAGGTCGCAAAAGCGCAACCATCAAAACATTACAGGTAACCCCCGAAGGATATCATCTGGGTTGTTATCGTCAGCTTGCGATCGCTGAATCCAAACCCAATGATTCCTGGCAAGCTTGCTACGATATCGGCTATCGGACGCTGTTGTGTGACTTCATTGACCCCGATGGATTCTTTGACGATAACCGCAGTCAGTCCTTTGATGGGAAGGGGACATCCTTATATTATGAATGGGTCGCAGAGGAAGCCGGGATTGATGACCCAGAAGACCCCCAGTTTATCACCGCTGTAAATAATGGGGAGGAATATTATCAGCCCCAGGGCGAACCCGAACCCATCCCCATCGCCGATGCAATCGATACCGCCCATGAATGGTATCTGGGGGAAATCTCAGAACTGATCACCGACTGCACCCCCCCAGAAATCGAAACCTCAATCGTTGGGGGTGGGGGAGCCTTCCGATTTGGACGAGATTTAATCCCCACACTGCGAGGGAGCGATCGTTATGTTGTCGAACATCCCGATCTGGCGAACGTTATCGCCCAAACAATTACTTTAGCCCAGGAACTCTAACCCCCGACGCTCCGGGGATGTAAGTTATTAGCCTCCCATCTGTGGAGGCTTCCTTATATGGACATTAAACCGTTTAAGAAGTTTGTCTCTAGAAAAAATCAAGAGACACAACCCAGCCGCAGAGCATTACTTCAGCACTTGCGATCGATAAGGCGGGAAGTGCGATGGATAAAACTTCAGCGCTTCGCATTACTCATCCTAGCGATTAGCTTGCTTTTACTCACCTGGCATCTACTAACCAATGACACAAGCAACACAAACCCTAAGCACCAACCAGCTACAGAGGGAAATCCGGAAGCTGGAGCAGGAACTAGCAACCCTCAAGAGAACGAACCTCTGGAAAATTGACCGTCGAGTTAGTCAGTTATTACGAGCGATCGATGATTCTCCTAAATCTCTAGAAAAATCCAAACTGAGGGGGCAGTTATTAGCGATCGCAGCCACTGCATTAATCAGTTTCAACCTAGCACACAGTCAGGATTACAGCCCCAATTTTGACTGGTTTAAACCTAATTTAGAACAGGTTCAGGAGACGGCGACTCAACCGGAAGTTAAGCCGGAATCCGATTTGGCTAAACCTGTAGAGACGTTGCATGCAACGTCTCTACACCTAACCCCATTTGCCCAAAAAATCAAACAAGTCGCCGCTAATATCAACGCTGACCCCATCGACTTAGCCACACTGATTAGTTTTGAGACTGCTGGAACATTTAGCCCCAGTATCAGAGGTCCCATCGTCAAAGATAGGGGACGCGCCGTCGGGCTTATTCAATTTATGCCCGAAACCTCGCGGGAACTCTTAACCACATCAGAAGCCTTAGCCCAAATGAGCCAGGTTGAGCAGATGGATTATGTTGAGCGATACTTGGTAAAGCGCGGGTTTAAGGGTGGTGGACTTAAACAGCTTTACTCTACAGTATTTGCTGGACATCCCAACGCCAGGGGTTCCATCAGTGACGGCTATCATACCTTAGATAGCGCCGTTGAGCGGATGAATCGGGAGCATCGAGGGAGAGCGATCGCACTCCTCTCCGGAAAGTCTCTAGAAAAAACACCGGACCAGATCAACAAGTCTCATATTTATAAATGGGCGCCGGAGTTTCAAAAGAACCCGAAGCAGGAAGACATAATTGCAGGCTATAAAGTCTCATCGCCGCGTGGGTGGAGGATTCACCCCATTTCAGGAAAACGCCAATATCACCAGGGGGTTGATTTAGCCACGCCAGCGGGAACGGTTCTGTATGCGATCGCTGATGGTTGGGTTGAGTGTAGCCGAGGGGGTGCGGCTGGCTTGTACGCTACGTTTACCTCCGAAGAATTCCCCACACTCCAGTTTAAACTGCTGCACTTGTCCCGGTGTCTGGTGGAGCCAGGTCAAAAAACTAAAGTCTCTAGAAAAAAAGTCATTGCTCACACTGGGAACAGTGGCGGCTCAACCGGTCCACATTTGGATTTACGGATTAAATCATCCAGTTCTGGGAATTGGCTACGGGTTAGAAGTGGCTGGCTGCAATGGTTTCTGACGGGGGAGCAACCATGAAGGAACTGGAGATTAAAGACTGGCGCGGGAAAACGTGGCGGGTGCAGTTTGAGAAGCACTTGGCAGATGGGGAATGGGCGATTGACTGGAAGGTGTTAAGTCCAGACGGTTCTGTTAGGTCGGAGATTGAGAGCGATCGGGAATTACCCCGCCGTTGTCTAAATCAGTTTCGCCAGCTTGATGATTACTGGTTGGTCTGGGAATTTAAGTGGTGGGTGAATCATTATACCAACACGCTTGACTTGAAGAAGCTGAGGACGAGGAGGTGCGATCGGGATTAGTTATAGAGACTTATTCTGGAGCCTTCTGCCTTTTTAGGGGAATGCCGATTCCCCCTTTATAAAGGTTAACATTTGAGCGGTTGGAAAAAGCTATAAATTTTGATTATCTTTCCCACGAAATCTCGTGGTTCTAGGAGTACGGCTATTTTAAGTTTTGTAAAATAATTGTGGCTAGTTTTCCTTACTTTTAGCTATCTACAGCTCTGTCCACTGTATGATAGCCTTTTCTGGCTTAATGACATATAAATTAACATTTAAAGCTGGGGCGATGACCTTGAGAAAAAGCGCGACTAGCTTAACCGACACTGAAATAGATAAATTTGTCACTGCTGTTACCACTTTAAAAAACACACCGACTACAGACCGTAATGGCAACCCCACTAACCTTTACGATCAGTTTGTAGCAATCCATCCAGCAGTAACAAGATTGCAGGGATTTGCTAGCGTTGATGGTGGGCATCGAAATGCCGCATTTTTACCGTGGCATCGTGAATACTTACATCGATTTGAACAGGCTTTACAGATGGTCGATCCAGATGTATTGATACCCTACTGGGACTGGACAGATCATGTTGGTTCAGAGTTTGTTCTTTTTCAAGACAATTTTATCGGACCTAATGGGGGCTTGGGAGGAATTGGAGGAGGAGCTGTTGAATCGGGTCATTTTTCTTTAGCTGAGGGGGGTTGGAGGGTAGATGATGACTTAAATCCCTTATCGCCTAGCGGTGCACTTGTACGCAATTTAGGCGAATTTAGTGATCTAGCAACTCAAAGTGATGTAAATTCTGCTCTGAACCAGTCTTCATACGATTTATTTCGACCAGCTCTTGAAGCTGGTAATAAGCTACATAACTTTGGTCATGTTTGGACTGGTGGAAATATGGGTAATTTCTTCTCTCCAAACGATCCATTATTCTGGCTACACCACGCTAATGTAGATCGCCTTTGGGCTGAATGGCAGGCTAATGGACATCAAGGTAGCAATTTTTATCCAGCTAGCGGTCAACCTAATGGACACAATCTTAATGACCCTATGTGGCCGTGGGACGGTGGTTCATCTTCTACTCTCTTCAGCAGTGTTGAACACCTACTGCCAACCTTCGAGCCAACCGATATTGTCACACCTATCGATGTTCTTGATATCGCGTCGATAGGCTATAGCTACCTCGTTGAACCAGCCATCCAAGGAACTTCTGACGTAACATTCTCAGACCCGCCGAGGGTAACATCTGCTGATTCAGAGTACGAGATTACTGGCAATAGCATTAGTTGGGGAACACCTCTTCTTGGTAACTCCAATGGTGCTCGTAGCAGTTTGTCGATTACAGAAGGCAGTTTCTCAACTCGTTTAAATACACCTTTTGAAATTGGAGAAATAACTTTTTTCAATGGCACTATTGTGACTGATACGGGACTAGATGGTGTAGATTTATTGCTAGACATGACTATTGATATTCCAGAATTAGGGATTGATGACTTTCCGATAATGGCTCAGCGCAATATCTTCATCAATGACACTCCCAATATCGGCACTCCTGAGCAGAATGCAGATTTCCTGACTATCGAAACAGATACTAGCCCGGGTCAGGAGAATAGTTTGGGTAATTTTAAAAATAGCTTTCATATTTTTGAAGGAGCTGAAGAAACAGCCAGTTTAATTGGCAGAATTACCCAGTCAGACGTAGGACTTGCTCCGTTTAGCCCCTTCAGTATCAACCAAGAAGCGCTGCTAGATGGTTTAACTCTGCAATCTCCACAGCAAAGATTCAAATTTGAGCTACTAGGTTTCGGTAAAGTAAAAGGTGATGGAGGATTCCTAACTACCACTAGTGTCCCCGAACCCACTTCCACGTTAAGTGTATTAGCCTTTGGTGCTTTAGGTGCAAGTTCAGCACTGAAGCGTAAACAGAAGCAGAAATCCAAGTAACGTTGACACAAATTCAACGAGCAGAGGCAGTGAATACCCTCGGTGCTAGTCCTGTTCGGTTGGCTAATGCTGCTCGAAAGGGTTAGAAAATGTCTAAGTCCCATTCGGCATTAGTGTTTCAGTTCTAGGGGATGGGTCTGCTGACTTGTAAAACTGATCTGTTATTCCTTGCTGGGAAAATATTACAGGCGATCGCTTCAATATTTCACCCCTCATCTTCATCTGAAAACAGCGCCTCTAAATCTCGATAGCCACTAACAACCCGCAAAATCTCAATCCCATCCTCAATTGGGTGATAAAAAATTAAGTAATCATCAACAGGAAAGCTTCGCAACGAAGGTAAAAGCTCATCCCGCCTCCGCCCCATGTTAGGAAAACTAGCCAACGTCCGACACTTTTGATTAATCTTCTTAAGTAAGCGCTCCGCTGCACCCAAACTACTCTTATCAGCAACATAGTCGATAATACTTTCAATATCTCGACTAGCCGGAACAGTAAATCGACAAATATTACTCATTCACCCGCTTGAGAACGACGTAAAAGCAGCTTCTGTTCAAGCTGGCTAAAAACCGTTTCACCATCAACCACCTCTCCCCGTTTCGACGCTTCAACTCCAACCATAATTTCCCCCCTCAACTCCTCAAAGCGCCCCTTATAAATACGTTCCCGTTCAGCAAACGCCCTAAGTGCAGCCAGGATAACCTCCTGGGGTGATTTGTATTTCCCGCCCTCTACTTGGTGTTGAAGAAACTGCTCAAGTTCTGGAGTTAAAGACACATTCATCAACATTTTCCCTATATCGTGTTAATCGTATTCCTATTCTAGTTCTAGAACATTTAACCCCAAACGTTGCACCGCCTTCCACTTCGCCTGTTCCCCCCGATGGTCATACTTCGCGGTGGTGACTCTTAAAGATAGCGATCGCTCCCATTTCAGGATACTGTAAGGATTCACGCATCTGTGCTGGGTGTAACAATGTACGTCAATTCAACATAATATGCCGCAATGTTGAATAAATCCAACTCCACTCTGACGAATTCTGAACTGGTGGAACTCTGGCTGCATGGGAAGTCCCCCAATACCAAGGATGGCTATCAACGTTATGCCATGAGTTTTTTGGCTCACCTGGGGAATAAACCTCTGGCTGAGGTGACTTTGATGGAATTCCAACTGTGGCAAATGAGTCTGGTTAGTGCTGATAATTCCCAACGAGTCGCTGTCGCGGCGATAAAATCTCTGTTTAGTTTTGCTCACCAATTGGGGGTTATACCCGCTAACTTAGGAATATTGGTGAAGTCTCCCCAGGCGAAAAATAGATTGGCAGAAAGGATACTGACACAAGAGGAAGTTAAAGGGATGATTCGGGCGGCTCCTTCTCCCAGGAATCGGGCGATTATTCGGCTGTTGTATTCCGGGGGGTTGCGAGTTAGTGAATTGTGTGGTTTAAAGTGGCGTGACCTTAAATGTCGTGAGCCGGGGGGTCAGATAACTGTTTTTGGTAAGGGTGAGAAAACAAGGGTTGTGCTGTTAAGTCCTGGGGTTTGGGATGAGGTTTATCAGTTGAAAGGAACAGAAGAGCGTGATGACCCGGTGTTTGTTTCTCGGAAAGGGGGTCATTTGTGCCGTTCTATGGTTTTTCATATCGTGAAGGATGCGGCTAAAAGAGCTGGGTTAGAGGTTAATGTTTCTCCCCATTGGTTGCGACATTCCCACGCTAGTCATAGTTTGGATAATGGTGCGCCAATACATTTAGTACAGAAGACTCTGGGACATAGTACCGTGGCGATTACGGAGAAGTATTTACACGCTAAACCGACTGATAGTAGCAGTTTGTATTTACCGGATTGAAGTTTTTTCCTTTCCCGATCCACCTCATCGACCGACTCAGCCAGAAGCTTGTGGCTTAAGGCATCTGGCTTTTAAGGTAGCTTTCCATCAATAAGTCTATAGGTTTGTTAGAAGCCAAGGGAGTCGTTGTCGAACCGATTAGAATTGATGAATTCACAGAGAAAAGGTATACTTTCTTTCAAGATCCCGATGGATTACCTCCACAAGCTATATGAAGATTGAGAAACTGGAATCAGAACCAAGCGTGATTCTATGCCCAAAGTCCCTGAGTGCGATCGCTCTCTGTTCCTCTTCTGGTTACTCCCACAATTTTTGTGATTTTTGAGGGAGTACAGGCGGATCAGGAGTTTACGTCAGTAGTTTTTCCGCTTTTGGCTTCTCTTCTTTTTCTTCTGGAGGGGGGTCCGCTCTTTGAGCGGCTGCGTTGTCAGTTAAACGGTGGCGACCTTACGCGACCGGGTGCTTTGCTCGTACTCAGTCGCACGCAGAGCCTACCCAGCCCTAGCTCCCCGTCCCCCTCCTACCGTCGGTGTTCGGAGGGCGTCGCCTAGGCGTGCGGTCGCCGTGGGTCGTTCGTTCCTCGCGCCCCAGGCTCCTCGCACTTCCTACGGCTCCTAGCTGGGAAAAGCTGGCTTCCGGCTCCCTCGTCCCGCGTCGCCCCCTACCCCGGCGCGGCTGCGGATCTCGGCACCAGCACCCGCCACTCTTCCTTGATGCTTCGTTGTCGCGTGAACAGTGGCGGGGCTGGCACTAAAACGAGCGAGATCCTTGCCGCGCCAGTTTGATTGAGCGGTGGGGCAACCTTTCCATTGAGTCGTGGTTGAGACAGGTGCAGATTTTCTCTTGACTTAGGTGCGATCGCCTGCTGCTGTGGTCACGCCAGGATTTTTCTCTTGACTTAGAGCGCGATCGCCTGCTGTGGTGGTCACGCCAGGATTTTTCTCTTGACTTAGGGAGCGATCGCCTGCTGCTGTGGTCATGCCAGGATTTTTCTCTTGACTTAGAGTGCGATCGCCTGCTGCTGTGGTGGTCACGCCAGCGGGAGATTTTTCTCTTGACTTAGGCGCGATCGCGTGAGCAGATGTAGTAGAGTAGGGGGCGGCGAAGCCGCCCCTACTCTCTTACTACCTGTGTCTTACCACCAGCGTCGAGGCTTACCGATTACCATTACCTCGGAGGGGTTGACGCGGATTAAGTGGTTGCCGCGAGTTGTTACGGTTAGGTCGCAGATGGTGTACTCTCCTGGGCGCTTAGCTCGGTAGTAGAACCGATTGCTTACCCGCCCAGTTTTCCCGGCTTCTGAGTGCGGCGGGAGAATTTCCACGCGGGAGTCATAGGGGGGAAGATTTTGGGGAATGTCTATGCAGAGTTGGATTCCTTGCATTTTTCTCTTCGACTTTTTGAGAGGTGAACATGAGAGGAGAGGGGCGGCGGTGAGTGCCGCCCTGGTGGTGAGAGTTAGAGGCGTTTTCCTTCCCTTGGACAGTCACCAACTGTGATCTCTCGCATTCGTCGCTCTCGGTCTTCCTTCTTCCGGCGCTGTGACTCAGCCTTGAACTCAGCGATGCTTGAGGCGTGTCCCCGGTGTATCGCAGCGACCAGGTGGTGGCACATCGCCTGCCCATCAAAGAATCGTGATTGTTGCAGAAGCTTGAAGCAGTAGGGGAGTTCGCGGCGGATGCGATTACCGAAGCACCGGAACAGCATACAGTCACACAAGCCGCCCAGGTTAGAAAGCTCGACTCGGTAATTCTTCCCCGTCGCCCCTTGGCTGGAGGTCACGCGCCAGACTTCTGCGTAACGTCCCCGGCGCATTAGGAATGCCTGAACCTTGGATGCCTTGGAGATAGAACGGCACATGAAGTAGTCCAAGAATTCCCAAAAGCTGACGAATTCAGAAAATCCGCGATGCTTGTCAGTTTTGGGGATATGGACATAAGCGCAATGGGTATAGACATCTACTGTCATGTCAGGCGGTGCGGTGCAACGCCAAAGCTCACCCACATATTTATAAGAAAGAATTTCCCACGCTGCGATTTTAGAGAAAAGCTGGCTCTGAAGCTGGCTTGAGATGATGCTCATGATGTGTAGTTCCCGTAACTGAACTACTTTAATTATAGCACTGTATACGCTTGCTGCGTAAGCATTTTAGTGGTATACTTAATATAAAGTTACGGGATAAAAACCATGCATATCGCATTCACAGGCTCACGCCAAATCACCCCCGCCCAACGGGAGATCATCGAGCATCACCTGGCGGGAATCTGCGACAAAACCATCAGCTACCATGTCGGGGATGCTAACGGTGTGGACAGCGTAGTTCGTGATAAACTCCACAGTCAGAAGCTCACCGTGTACCGCGCCGAAGGTCATCAGCCCTGGCAGCTAGCCCAACGCAGTAAACGAATGGTGCAAGCGATCGCAAACTCAAACGCCAAACTAATCGCCTTCCCAAATAAGCCATGCCCTAAAGGAGTGAAGCCTCTTCAAAGCTTCTCAGGCAAAGGCTCCGGCACCTGGGGAACTGTGGCACTCGCGAAGTATCACGGACTAGCGATCGAAGTCGTCCCCCTGGTGGACGGGCTGACCCTCCCCGACTGGCTAACCCAGCCTGATAAGCAGCTCTCACTCTTCTAGAAAAGTGCCAGGGGCGGCTGCGCCGCCCCCGGCACTCTCCGGTCAACTGACGCGGAACGCAAAACACAACGATGCCACCGCCAACAATAAGGAAAAGGGTACAGGCAGAAACTCACCGCCACACCTGACCAACTCTCCCTCCGGATCTGAAAAAAAATTGCTCTTGCGTAATCCGCCCCATACTCAGAAATGCAGCACGACTAATAAATAAGAGCGAGTGTAAGTTAAGTAACTACCTCCACCCTTAACCCCTCCCCTGGCTAACTGGCGCGGGACGCAAAACTGATAAGCTCACCACCACCAACGAAACAGTAATGACTAACTGGCAAGATTGCGCCACCGTTCAATCAAACGGCGCGGCAAGGATCGACAGCGCCAGCCACGTCTGCATTAATCCCGGCGTAGGAATTAACATCATGGACGTGTGCAAGCCGAGATCCGCAGCCGCGCCGGGGTAGGGGGCGACGCGGGACGAGGGCAGACAGAGCCAGCCAGACCAGCTAGGAGCGCTAAGTCTCGGCGAGGAGTCTGGGTCGCTGACGAAGGAGGCACCCACGGCGACCGCCGAACTCAGCGACGCTCCCAGTGACCGCCGTGAGAAGGGCGCTGGGAAGCTAGGACTGGCTAGGCGATTGGCAACTGAGTACGAGCAAAGCACCCGGTCGCGTCAGAACATAACCGCTCACCTGACAACGCAGCCGAAGAGAGAGCGAACCCCCCAGAGAAGAAGAAAAAGAAAACCCCCCAGACCTGCAATGATTTCTTGCATCAGATGAGGAGAACGTTGGGGAATATCAGCCGCTCACCTTAGCAATCATCATATCGAGCGCTTGATTAATCTTTTTGTAGGTGGCTGACTGTCTGCCTAACTTGAATTTGCCAAGCACTTCCTTTTTTAGTTCCTCCCAGTCTGGCTCAGATTTTTCTAGAGACTTAGGCTGGGAACCGCCCTCAAATTTTTCTAGAGACTTAGGCTGGGAATCGCCCTCAGATTTTTCTAGAGACTTAGCTTTGGTGTCGCGATCGCTCTTTGACTTTTCTCGCTTTACTGGCTCGACGGGTTCCCTATTTAACGGTTTCCCATAGTAAGCTGCAACTATATGATCCCCCCACTCCTGCTTCGTCCATCCCTCGCTCTCAATGTGTTCTTTTACTTCGTCGTACCAGTCCAGAGGCATTTTCAGAGAAAAAACCTCCTGATTCCTAACAGAGCTTTGTGTGCCATCTCTACAGGCATCTGGCTCTGAGTTGCCTCGCTTTACTGGCTCGACGGGTTCCCCGTTTAACGGTTTCCCATAGTAAGCCGCCACCACATGATCCCCCCATTCCTGCTTCGTCCATCCCTCCTTCTCAATGTGTTCTTTTACTTCGTCGTACCAGTCCATAGGCATTTTCAGGGAAAAAACCTCCTGACTTCTGATGGGGGTTTGTGTGCCATTCATCCAGCCATTCCGTCTGGGATGGTTGCTAACTGTTCGATAGTATTTTGTCTTTGGCACGGATTTACCTCCTTGATAGTACATCTATTCTAGCACTGTAGATGCTTGACCTATTATTGTATACAGTGGTAAGCTGTGGGAGTACACACGATAAACCCTCCCTGCACGACCAAGCACTAGGAGGGCTATCGCCTATCAGAAGGCATTAACTATGATTGCAGCAATAAAGCAACAATCACAGCCAACAACTAAATGGTATCCGATGTTTGCCAACCTGGGAGACTATCGCGGCTGGGGGATTCAGATGGTTTTAATCCTAAACCAGGGCGATCGGTATCGGGTTGAGGTAACGAAGTTTCACACTTCCCTCGCAAGTTGTCTCCGATGTGTGGTTTACTTACGACCAAAAACCCCAAGCTTTAGCATACGCTCACGGGCTTATTGATTGGGATGAAAACTTCTCCCCACTCGGCAAGGTTGAAACCTACTTGCCTTCCCTTTTAAATAACTGACGATACCTGCTCCCCAACTGGGGAGCGAATACCATGACTCACCAAGAAATTTTAGACCTAATTGAAAAACTCGATCAGCCGTTTCCACCCGAAGACTATAAAGAACGACCCTTGCCAGGAGGCGATCGCTGGTTCTATGTTCCCTGGCAGAAATACCGGGAACGACTGGACGCCGTTTGCTTTACTGCAGGACTCCTACTCAAATTTTTCCTATCCAGGCGATCGTTGTGTGGTAATCTGCACGATTAAGATCGGCGGATACAAACGCCAGGGCGTGGGTAGTGTTCCCTTGGTGGAATATTCCACGTCGGGCAAGGAATGTAGTCGCGGGACGCCGGAAGAAAGAGCGATCGCAGACGCCTTTAAACACGCTTGCGAACAGTGGGGATTGTGCAGACATATTGATAACCAGCGATATCTTGCTCAGTATCTGCGTCAATATCACGACGGGCGACAATCGAGCTTATGCCCGGAAAAATCAGAATCAATACACAATGCCCCGCCCACAAAAACAGTCCCCAGGGCGAGGTAACGGGCTTTCTTTGCCGTGAGGAATGGATAAAACTACAGCGAAGTAATTAGGAGAAAGAATGGCTTGCGCCCGATACCCACCCAGATAGTACAAAATTTTTATTAGCGCTGTATACTATTTTCCTCCAATAATATACAATGCTAGTTTAAAATGGTTCAAAGGCTAAACCCTCCCCCAGCACGACCAAGCACCGGGAGGGTCAGCCTCTCACGATCGGTGGAAAACGAAGCCGATCTTTCCCTGTGTGACTGCACAAGCAAATCAGCTAGGCGTGTTTCCAAATTGAACGCGCTCCCCAGTCAGTTACGGGAATAGGGAACGCGCCTCGCAAACTGTCCAAATTAGAGTGAACTAATTATGATTCACGAGATTTTCAGTATAGGACAAACTTTTCATAGTAGTCCAACCCTGCCAAAAAATCTACACACGGGAGGATGGACTAATGGCTAATCCTCAAGCGTTAGCAAAACTCGAACAAACGGCAATCCACAAGGAAAGTTTTTATCGCCTCCGGGCAGAGGTTGGGCTAAGGATAGCCAATTTAAACTTATCAGCCACAGCCTTAAAGCTTTGGATTTACCTTTGTTCACTCTTCCCCTTTGGCGATCGCGAATCTCAAATGCCCACTCAGGGAGAACTGGCGCTGCGGTTAGGTGTAAGCCGTCGAACGATAATCCGGGCATCACTTGAATTGAAAGATGCTGCCCTCTGGGATTTTCGTGTTCAACGGTGGAAGGGCAAAAACCTAACGGGGTATTGCTCAACCCCTATCCCTAAACCCAATGATGCAGGTAGTGACACAAATGTCAGGGGGTGTGACATGGATGTCACAGGTAATGACACGGATGTCAGGGGGTGTGACATAGATGTCACAGGTAGTGACACGGATGGCACATCACACATATATAAGGATCGCGCGGGCGCGGAGACTATTAAGACTAAGAAGACTGATCAGACTTTCTCAGACGGCGAGAGAGAGAGAACAGTAAAAGAAGTAAAAGATCCGGAATCAGAAAAAGCCAAACAGGTAAAAGCACAACCTACTTGTTCTTTACCTAACCCTGCTCAAAAATCAGTTAATTCCGAGGAAAAATTTTCCGCCGCCGCCGCCGTCGTTTTTGAAATTCCAGCAGAAAAGAAACGCGGGTTCTATGACGCCCTCCGTCAATATGCGGCTGACTCTGGAGTAAGTCGCCCGTCGGCTTATGCCAAAGTAACCATGTCAAATTTAGAACAGACGGGAATGTGTTCGCTCTGGGATGATTTCGAGGCAGGGCTGGAATTGGGGACTAGCGATCGCCCCACCCATGAATGGCTCGACCCGAAATCGGGGAAGCCCTACCCGTTCCTAGTCCGGGCAGTAGAAGAAACGGTTCGGAATGACCCGCGATTTAACGATCCAGTAGCGGCGGCTACTCAGGCAGCAAAAATCATCAGCAATCCCAAACTCTGCCAGCCAATATGGGCGAGTGTGAAACGTGAACTCTTGCGGTATTCCAAGGAAGCCGAACGGATGCAACGGTTAGGAGTTCGGCACACGTACTTACCACCCCGATATTCCGATAAACCATTAGAGCCAGCATTGTCTGAGGTCAAGGACGCGATCGCTTCTATTACGCCTGGTGTAATAAAGTCAGGAGAAAAATCGGAGGCGACCCTGCCCCCGGCGGTTAAGAAGCGAGAAAAATCGGAAACACTCCCCGACCCATGGGAACAGAATCCACTTGAAGTGATTGAGCAAAGGGAGCGGAAAGCAGAGGAAGCCTTAGAAAAGGCTCGAAACGAGGCACAACGGCAGTTAAAAGCCAGCCAGATGGAGCAAACCTTAGAGCAGATTAAGGCAACTTTGCCCACAGACCAACAGAAGCGACAAGCTCAACTTCAAGGATGGATGAATGGGGAATATCCCTATCCAGCGATCGCTAAACGCCTCATTGAGGCTAATCAAAATTGGGGACTTTATCTCGACGGTACAAGAGTTTTAGAGGAGGAGTTTTAGGACATGGCACGTACAAAGACTAAAACAGCCTCTCAACCCGCACCGTTCTCACTATATGACCAAGCGCAACCGGGAATGCTGGCTACCACCACTACCGGGAAGATTGGTATTATAACAGAGAAATTTATGAGTGTTGGGGGGATGCCTCACATCTGGTTACAGGAGCCAGGGGCGGCGCTAACTCCAAAACCCATTGATTTAATCGCCAAAGTAGAGAATAAACCTTACGCGGTCATTTTGTTCTCAGGTGGCGGTGGTGTGGAAGCTGGAATGATAGAAGCGGGAATCGAACCCATTTTAGCGGTGGAATATGACCCAGATAAACCCGAATTATCGGAAGCTCTCGCGGCTTCCCATGAGGCAAATTTTCCCCGGTGTAAGGTGATTCGTCGCACCGTTTCTGAATGCGCCGCTGATGACTTTCCCGGATTTCCCCTAGAACCGGATATCCTTTGGGCGTCCCCAGTCTGTGCAAATTTCAGTGTTGCCAAGAACGGGAAAGAACAGCCATCGGATATTGAGGCAGCTTCTGCGGTGGTTACTGCGATTAAAAAGCTCAAGCCTAAGCACTTTTTCTTAGAGAATGTGCCAGCCTATCAAAAATCAGAGAGCTGGAAACAGATAGAATTAATTCTACCGACTCTTGGCTATCGGGTAACTTCCTCTATTGTCGATATGTCCGATTATGGCGTCCCCCAGGCGCGGGTGCGGTTTATCGCTATTGCCTCTGTTGAAGGAAAACCCTTACCTCTGCCATTTAAACAACCTGCCACGGGTTGGTATGATGCGATCGCCGATCTAATCCCCAAGCTGCCAGAATCCCAATTACTCAAAGGGCAGCAACGGTCTGTTGATAACTTTCTCGCCACCAATGCTCCTACCCTGATGCTGATAGACCGGTCCGGTGGGCGTGGGGGATATCGGGCAGTTCCCAGTTACAAGCCAGCCAATACTATCATGCGATCGCACTTCACTGATGGGAAAAATGCCAATCGCACCAAGTTTGCGGATATCTGGTTACCTGATGGTACAGTCAAATCGGTGTCGATTGAGTGTATTAGACGGTTACAGAGTTTTCCAGATTGGTATCAACTGCCTGAACAGATTGGTGTGGCGGGTTCAATTCTGGGTTATTCCGTCCCGCCTAAGTTTGTGGAACTGCTTCTGGAGCCCCTCGCTTGTCGTGCAGATAATCCTAATCCTATAGAAGAAGGACACTCATACTCCAATGGTTTAAATGGGGATAGCCAGATTAAATCCGGTGAGTACACGGGTTTGAGTATCGCCGAAATCCGCCGTGATGGGGGAACACAGCCCCGCGAGAAGCTGGATTTAAACCACATCGCCACACTCTCCGAAGCGATTGAAGACGGGGCGGAACTTGATCCGGTGATAGTGTTCTATGACGGCTCTGACTATTGGCTTGCTGACGGGTTCCATCGGTGCAAAGCGTCTGAAGAATCTGGACTTGAGGATATCCCAGTAGTCATCCACCAGGGAACACGCCGCGATGCTATTCTCTACTCGGTTGGGGCAAACGCTGAACACAAAGCAGCCAAGCCCCGCAGTCGTGCTGATAAACGCCGTGCTGTGACTATGCTACTTAACGATCCGGAGTGGTCAAAGTGGAGCGATCGCGAGATTGCTCGTCAGTGTAAGGTTAGCAATTTCTTTGTCTCTAAGTTGAGAAGGGATTCTCTCACTGTGATTAATCACAGTGAGAATGAAGACAGTGAGAATGAAGCCAAGACCCGGACTTACACCACCAAGCACGGAACCACCGCGACTATGCAGACTGGGAATATTGGCAAGAAGGATGATTTACTGACTGAGAGCGCGTCTTGGACTCCCATTCAGGGCGAGGAGTTCGCAGCCGACGGTAACGGTAACGGTAACGGTAACGGTGAGATGGAAACAGACAAGACCAAACCCACAATCGATCCCAACGATTACGCGATCGCTTTTATGACCAACATTAACCACATCAATCCCGACTTACTCAAAGAAGCGCGAAAGCGAATTGACCAACGGCTTACGGCTATCGATAAGCCCTCCACATAAAGTTCCAGCACTTTTTACCCAAGTCAAGTCAGCTTGATTTGATTTGGGTAAAGTCCTGCTTTATTGCTCATCAGTTGTGAAAAAGTCGGTTTTTCACTCCCAAAATAGGTTTGAGATTTGGCACGAAAAATCAAGGGTTTCGGGTGGGGAAAGTCCCGCGATCGCCTACGCGGTGCTGACTCCTGGAGCTGCTGTGAGATTTGGTTTTATTGCTTGATGGTTATTAAGTTTAAGTAAATTTAATCGGTTCCTACTGCACCTAGCGCAAAATTAGAGATTTTTCAAGCTTTGACGCTATATCTGACATAACCTATAGTCTAGGTTTAGCTGAGACCAGTAGCAGATTATGAGCATGGTAAGAGAGTTTGAGCGAAAGCATCTAAATGATGATTCCCAAAAACACGATATATGCGTACAATACCGCATTCCCAAAAAACTACAGGTATTACTCTCTAAGTATGGGTTGCTTCCATACCCACGGATTTAAAGCCCAAAAAAAAAAAAGCCCGGAATTCCCCATTAAAGCTTAAGGAAATCGAGCCTCCCATTTAAAGCAAACCTAAGCCTAGCACAATTCATGATCACAAGGGTCTGGCTAGGAAAAAATAGGCTTTTATCTACAAGCTGTTTGGGGAGTCCGGGGTTGCTGTTTACTTACCTGAGAACTTCCATGAATAAAGACCTAAGTGATCGCGATTTGAGCGGTGATGACTTAAGCAACCATGATCTCAGCTACTTCAATCTGACTTCCACTAAACTAAATGGAAGTAACTTGAGATTCACTAAGCTGAATGGTGCTACATTGCAGGATGCTCGATTGTGTAGAGCTGATCTGAGAGAGGCTAAATTGTGCGGCGCTCAGTTATCTGATGCCAAGTTAACTGGTGCAGACTTAACTGGCGCAGATTTAGCTGGCGCAAATTTAACGGGCGCAGACTTAACTGGCGCAGACTTGCGAACAGCGAACTTGAGAAACGCGAACTTAAGCGGAATTAACTTAATTGGCGCAAACGTACAGGACGCTCAATTGAAAGGCAGCACCGGACTAGCTGAAGATTCGATACGCGACCTGAAAAAACGGGGCGCGATTTTTAATGGCACACCACCTGGGGGCTCAGATATTAAATGGTGGATGCAATATGTAATTCCACCACTCGCGGCGGCTCTTCTAGGTAGTGGGGGCATCCTGGGTTTTTATAAGACCCTCAACAAGGAAAATTCTTCAGTTTCAACGCCAGCACCTACTGTCCCATCTGCAACTCAAGCAACTCCGCCACCCAAATCCACGCCCACACCGGAGTAATACAGCCTAAGTTTAGCCCCAGTCCCAATTTAGCTGAACTGGGGCTTGCGTCACGTCCAAACTACCTCACAAGTCTAAACGCCTATAAACAATTTTCCTCAGTAAGCCATCCGGGTGAAATTCCGGTCATTCCGCCGGAATCCGCTCTCACTCGTCGAAAATTTTTCATCTCACTACGTCATATATTGGAATCGGGAAAAAAATTTTTCCGCTCCTATTTTCTACTTCACCGGAAAATTTAATTGATAGTAGTTCTCAACTGCTTACAGCTTCAGTTGATCTTGTTGACAGGTGATGCACTACCATGAAACGAATTTTAAACCTGATCCGCTCCTTCACGAAACCCAAGCCAGTCAAGCCAACCATCCAAACCTACGGGCAGAATAGCTGCGGTTTACCTCCAGAACAGATTCAGTCGGTGATGGAATGGTTATTTGCCAGCCTGCTACACGCGGGATAGCAATGGAAGAATCTTGTCTCTTCTGGGATTGGGGCGATCAAGATTGGAGTAAAATTATTCTTATTGCCTTATTGAAAAAAGAGCCAATCTTTCTCTACAGATGCGGCGATCGTCCCTCGCCCCCTCCGAATCACTCTTACTGGCGGCTGATAGGGGAACATCCCAGTTTGAGGATTTACCAGCTTGAGTTTAAGGAAGATTAATGAGCTTTGGGGGATGGGAGCGATCGCAACCGTCACCGCCCCTGGTTGATTTTCTATCTTTCCCAAAGTAATATCATTAGGAGTATCATATAAACATCGATTCCATAGTCTTGTACTTGACAAGAATATAACGGCTATGAATAATTACAAAATTTTAAGCTTAGATGGTGGTGGTTTTAGAGGGGTAATCTCTGCTAGAATCCTCAAAGAAATTGAAGAAAAGCTTAAGCCAAGGAAATTGCATGAATACTTTGATTTAGTGGCGGGGACTTCTACGGGTTCGCTTATAGCCGCCGGGATTGCTAAAGGAAAAAGTGCTGATGATTTGTTAAAATTGTATCAAAACAATGGACAAAAAATATTCCCCGATTCCATCAGGAAGATAAGAGGTGTATTAAAACTAACTCGGGGAATTTTGCCTGTTGCTCTGTACCCTCATAAGGGACTCCAAGAGGTTTTATCCAATAAAGAAATATTAGGGGGGACTAAAATTAGTGACATTACTGAGCAGGGAAAACCTGTTTTATTAATTCCTGCCTATGATACTTTCAATCGAAAAACTGTATGGTTTTGTAGCAATAATTCTAAATTAAAAAGGTTCTGGTATGACGATATTGAAGTCTGGAAAATATGTATTTGCTCTGCCTCAGCTCCAACCTTTTTTCCACCCTATCAGTTAAAAACGCCATCCCAAAAGCTGGTAGATCTAGATGAGTCTGGTCACTTAGAGAGGCATTTGAATAAGTTGGGGCTGAAAGCCGACACAGAATATCCGTTTGTGGATGGAGGGATCGCCGTTAATAATCCGGCTCTGATTGCCATAGCTCATGCTATGTTAAATCCCTATAAGGACAAACCTTTAAAGCAAATTAATCTCAATAATATAGCCATTCTTTCTATTGGTACGGGTAGCCCAACAAAGCCCTATAGCTACCAAGAAGTAAAAGGGTGGGGGATGTTTGGATGGGCAACACATCTCGGTGATCTATTTCTTCCCGCCCCCAATGAGGTTAATGCCTCAGTGTGCTGGCAACTAATCAGAGGAGAAGATGATGAAAATGCCAAGCGTGTGTTACGCCTTGATTTTAGGATAGAGACAGACAAGAAAGAAGATGAGGAATTGGAAACCATTGATAATCCTCATTTATATGAAAGATTTGTCCAAGTGGCGGAAAATTACCTTCACAAGGGTGAAGCTAAGGTGGGAATAAACATTAAGCCTATTACTCCTACAAAGGCAATTGAAAGATTTATTGATAATAACCCGTAGACCAAATTTAGTTATTCTTTCGGTATTCCCAAGGCGGCATCGAATCAGACTTGGCATGAATCCCTAACCGTTTCTGCTTCGCCTCAGCCACCATCTGGTCAAATACCATCTGGTTCGGGCAGTTGTTGGAATACCGCTCATAGTGCCAAGCCATCCCAGCTCTGATCATCTCTGCATTGATGAAGATTTCTTCTTCACCTCTGCCAGTTGGAACAAACGCTTCTGCCACTTTGCGCCCATAGCGATCGCGATCCACCACCACCAGGAAAAGGTCAGAATGAATCCCCATTAATTCTCTTAGGGTATCCCGTGACTCAATCCCCAGCGCCTGGTCTTTCTCTGGTGCATCAATCCCGCACAATCGGACTTTGAGTTCCTCCGTTTCTCCTTCGCAGGTGGCTCGGAAGGTGTCGCCGTCGTACACGCTGCCGGGAGTTAAACGACAGTAGAGGGAGTTAGGGGGAGTTTTTCTCTTGATTTTCTGGGAGTTAACACCGATCGCGATCGCTCCCACTCCAATCATTAAGGTAATCGCTCCGATAATTCGTTTCATGGTCAGCACCTCTTTCTAAAATAGGGCTTGTTTAGGGCTTGTGCAGTGCTTGCGTAGGGCTTGTGCAGTGCTTGGGGCGCGGGTTTCATCGTTCACTCACCAGTAAGGTAATCTCAACTTTTAACCCAGATTCTGATTGCCCCAGGACTTTTACCTGTCGTACTCTGCCTGAATAAGGGCTTAGTGTAGCCCCCGTGTTGCTGAAGTTCAGCTGAAGTTCAGCTAAATCGCGTCTGAATTTAGCCTGAAGCAGTTCTCGTTCAGCATTTTCTCGTTGAACTTCCATCACTTTGGACTGATAGTCACTTAACCGCTGCTGATAGTCAGATTTGGCGGTTTGTAGGTTGGCGATCGCCTGATTCAGAACTTGCTCAGACCTTACGCGCTCCAACGCAAGCGCTTGTCGTTCCCGAATGATGTCTCTGTCCATCACTTCTATCAGTTCTTCAGTTCGGAAACGGTACTCAGGTAATGGGGTTTGATTTAAACTAGCTAACATCGCCCGTGCAGATTCGACCGCTGCAACTTCGGCTGAGTAATCGGCTATCGGTGGTGAGGGTGGAATCGGGACAGGTTGGTTAGTTGCGATCGCTAATTCTAATTCCCGGCGTTTTGTCTCTAGAAATTTCCTCTCGTCTGGGTTGTCCACCAGGACTTGACCGATTTTAACCCTATCGCCCTCTTTAACCTGGATGTTCTCCAACTTGGCGACGGTGGCGGATACTGTGTGACGGGTTCGGGTTCGCGCCGGGGTGGGTTCAGATTTTTCTTGTAGAGACGTTGCATGCAACGTCTCTACATCATTACCCGCGATTGCGCTTCGCGCACTGCCAGAGGCAATCGCCCAGTTTTTTCGCTTAGCTTTATTCCCATTGGTGAACAGTAACAGCCCGACGAGGGCAATGATTAGCCACTTATTCATAGACTTTTACCTCCAGCGTTCCGATTGCCCACTGATTCTCTAACGCTTGCATAGCAAGGGATACAGGGCAATAGTTCAGCGTGACTTTAGAACCGGAGATAGTGAGGATTTCTCCCGCTGCTGTGTCCGCCTTCGGCATCGCTTCTGGCATATCAATGTCCAGGGAACCGTTTAAATAAGCTTCGCCCGTAACGGTTTTGAGTTTGGGGTTGACTTCCTCATCATCAAAGGTGAGTTGTTGAGTGGTAACTGTGACGGGTTTGCCGACTTCCAGCTTGAGCGATGAGGTAATCAGGGATTTTCCAACATGATGGACTTTTGTTCCATCAGTTAAGATAAACCCGGAATCCTCGCCAACGACCAGAAATCGACCAGACACCGGGGCGCGATCGCTGGCTCGATATCCCTCAACCGTCGCCCATATCCGATGATTGGCGGCGTTCTGATTGTAAGTCCTCATGATGCTAGGATCTTTTAATCCTAGTGAGGTTGTAGCTGTCTGGACAATTCCACCACCTGCATTGAAGTGTAGCGATATCAGCAACACGACAACGGATACTGCCATCACCCAGTATTCGCCGCGTCCCCCAGTTTTGAGCCGGCGCCGAGGGTTCGACCCGCAGACACACCAGACGGGTTCAGGATAAAATAGCTGGACGCCTTGTTTGGTGAAGGTGTCAGCGAAGCAACTAATAAAGTAAGCTAACGGGATTGCGATCGCGACTTTTACCGGATATGTCAGGATGAGCCAAGACAACCACGTCAGTAATGCAACAATGTAAAATCGATTTAATTAAGTTGTAGTCTTTCGCCTGTGCCTCTGTAAAATGTCTGAGGCTAGCGCGGCTTGATTTGGCTTTGGGTGGGCAACCTCTCGGACTTCCTCCACCTTAGCCCGTAAGTCTTCGGGTAAGTCGCCTTCTTCCATCATTGAGGCAAGGTTTAAGGCGACTAAATCTGGGTGGGAGACATAGTAGGCTTTGAGTTCGGCTGCATGGCGGAAGATTTCCGATTCTGGGGTTTCGGGTTCTGGAGGGGGATCGGGTATGGCTAATCCCTCAATGTTTTCCTCGTCGTCTGCGTCAGTTTCTCGCTTGTCGATTGCTTCCGAGGGTGTGGTTGGTGCGGTAAGCGAAGCTATCCCGGAGGGAATCGCGCTCTGTGTAATGCTTTCAGAGTCTGCAAAGTCTTTGATTTTACCACCACCCTTAACATGGGCGTCTAATCTGTCGAGTTCCTCAATATCTCCCTCGGTTAAATGCTTGGGGTCGAGGAAGAGACTTCGCAGTCGTTCGTAATATTGGGTCGTTTTGATTCCCCAGCGTTGGCAAAGTTCGTCCCTGGAAAATTTTGTGGTAGTTGAAGTGACCATCTTTTTCCCTCATTTTTTATTCATATTTTAATGTTATGATAAACAAATTGCTTTACTTTTCTCAACCGCTGCGAAAGGTTTCTTAGCCAATCTTTAGGGAAGTTTACGAAAGCTAGTCGATGATGTAAGCACCGCCAGGGGTGCGATGAGGGTTAATCTTTCTCTCTGCGCGTGAATAGGTCTTTGTATGTGGTGTTGGTTTGATCTGCCAGTAGCTCAGTGTGGAGGGTTTCGGCTTCTGTGTCACCCTCGCTGGAGAGAGCGTTTCAGGTAGGTGAGTATTTGATGGACGATGCAAGTTCCTAACTGGAATCATGGCTGGGTTCTTAGGGAAATAGGGGATTTTATTCGATGTTATCGTTATCATGTCTCAAGGTTTTCTTGCCGATTTGGTGGAAGAGTAGGGCGCAAGCTAGCCAGGAGGGAGAATGGATTAAGATGTTGGCATCAAGTGCGTAAATCTCCTCGATGCCAACATCTGTAAGAGTTCAACCCCAAGGTTTTCAGGTACAGTACCCCAGAACGTCCTGGCGCGTGTCCTATGTGGAGGAGTTGTCGGGGAAGTTTCGCTTTGTTCTCAGTGGTCAGGATTTCCAGTTTGAACCGCGAGACAAGTATCGCTATCCGACTCACGATGACGCTAAACGGGCGGCGTTCTGTTTCCTGGAGTTGATGAAGCGGTTGGAACGTTCTCGACAGCGGTTGGGGATTTTGGCGCTCGTTTGGGGTGCTGAAGTTTTTCCAGCAGATGTACCGTTCTTATCAGGTTTGGCTTTTGGTTGACCGGGTGCGGTATACCTGGGAGGCGGTTCGAGGGGATGGTGTTTGTATTCGGTCACAGCGTTGGTATAAAAGACCGGAGAATGCGTTGAATAAGGCTTTTGCTCATGTTGATTGGGAAATTGCTAGAACCCAGATTAGGGACGTGATTGGCTGGGTTTAGGAGGTGCGATCGCGATAGGTAATTTACAAAAAAGTCAAAGAGTTGTAAATTTCACAGTTAGTCCTAATTATCTCAACCTTGGCGAAAGGTTTCTTAGCCAATCTTTAGGTAAGTTTACGAAACTGGATTTTTGCTCCGCCTATGATCAGCATTATTACAGTAGTTCTTAACGGCGAACGCTTCATCGAGTATGCCCTTCAGAATATTATCGACCAAGCTTGTCCTGATGTGGAGCATGTCATCATTGACGGTGGCTCAACTGACGGAACCCTCGAAATCATCAAAGACTATGCGTATCGGTACTCCCACATCCGATGGATTTCCGAGCCAGATCGGGGCCAATCAGATGCCTTGAATAAAGGAATTGCCATGACAAAAGGGCAGATTTTGGGGACTTTGGACTATGACGATTTTTATGAGCCTAATGTCTTGAACTGGATTTCTGAAATCTTTAAAACCTTGCCGGAACCAAGTTTGCTCATCGGTAACACTAGGATGCTGCTAGATGATGAAGATAATACTAGCTATATCAAAAAACCAAAAAGGATGAATTTGCTAGATTTGCTATCAGGTAGAGGTAAAAATTCAGTTTGCGCTTCATCTTACTTTTATCATAAGTCATTGCTTCAAAAAATAGGTTTATATGACCTAACTCTAGATTACAAAATGGATGTTGATTTTTTGTACAGAGCTGTGCAAGTAGCAAGCCTTAAGTATGTAGATGAAATTTTTGCTAATCGTCGCCATTTCCAGGAAACTAAAACTGTTAAAAATAGAGGTAACGGCGAAAATGCTTCAACAAAATACATAAAACAGCTACCTACTATTCAGCGTTTGCGAGTAGAAATTTATAGAGCTATTTTCCATGAATCACCGCTAGGGTTACTTTTTAGAATGCTTGATATTCTAGCCGATAATAGTCCACAGGCATTATTTCTAGTGATTAGACACAGACTAAAAAAATAGTAACAATGAACGCTTGTATTTAATCAAGTGAAATGGCAACCAGTTTTTATGATAAATATCGATACTAAGCATTTTTAATCACTCTTATTTTGAAAGTAGCTTTAAATCCGATGGTTTTGACAGTATTATTTGTTACTCAATGCCCTCCTTATCCCCTAAATGGTGGAGAACGTATTCGTTGCTATAACTTGATTGAAAGCCTAGCAATGAATTTAAATGTGGTTGTCCTTGCACCTAGACCTGCTGTAGATTGTGAACTGAGCTATAAAATCTCTGCTTGGTACGGTTTCCCTAAACCGCCTAAACTGCCAATGAATATAGGTTCTGTTAGTTATTATTCATTAGTTTTAAGTTCAGCATTGGTTAGATGTTTAGAAACTGTATGCCAGAAGCATAAACCTCATGTAGTTTGGTTTGATTATGGACTTTGGGGACTTTACTCTCCTGTTGTCCGACGTTTTGGCGTGCGTACAATAATGGGTACGCATAATGTTGAAAGTAATTTAACCAAACAACGGCTTAACAGTAAACCACTTAGCCTTGGATATTTAAGGCTTTGCGCTTACTATCAGGCACAACGTTGGCATGAAAGCCATTTATTTTCTCGCTTTGATCGAATTATCAGTGTCAGCGAAAGAGATCGCCAGTATCACGCCCAATGGGTAGGGGATTCAAAAAGCAAATTAGTGCCGAACTATATTAATGAGAAATGGTATAAATCTAGTGATAAATTGATTAATTTAGTTCCATGTAAATATCAAAAAGTTGTTATAACAGCTAATTTTTATGCTGACCCAAACAAATTAGGTACGGAATGGTTCTTGAAAAAAGTATGGTCTTTGATTTGTCAACAGTTTCCTAACGTTCATTTAAATCTTGTTGGTCGCTTTGCAGAAAATATTTTCATCCGAATGGATAAACCTACCAATGTCAATTGCATTGGAGAAGTTCCTTCAGTAGTTCCGTATTTAAAACAGGCTCGGGTAGCTGTTGTTCCGATTCTACATGGTAGTGGAACACGCTTCAAGATCTTAGAAGCACTAGCTTGTGGAATACCTGTAGTCAGTACAACTATTGGTGCTGAGGGAATTGATGTCGTCTCTGGAGAAAGTATTTTGCTAGCTGACTCTGCCAACGAATTTGCTCGATCAGTTGTAGAACTGCTCAAAGATGATGTTAAACATCGCAAGCTTTCTGAAAATGGCTTAGTAGTTTTAAAGCGGGAATATGGTTTTGAAAGAAATACTGACAT